>NZ_VOIQ01000010.1 GCF_010470675.1 Desulfovibrio sp. JC010 | reverse complement strand
TAGGACGGCGGGGTGAAATCTATCCGTTAATGAAATCAGGTCACACCCGACTCCACTTGCGAACTCGGAAGTTAAGCTCTCCATCGCCGATGATACTGCCTCGGTAGCCAGTGGGAAAGTAGGTCGTCGCAAGCTTTTATTTTAAAAGGTCCGTTCATTAAATTGAACGGACCTTTTACTTTTTGGCTTAAATTATTCACTCACCGCCCGCCTCCATCGCACCCGCAGCATCTCACAAATCTCTTCCTGAGTATTAGCAGTCATAAATTCCACATCCAAGGGGATGCGGTTGTCCAACTCTGCTAAGTCCCGAATGAGCCGATCAATTTTACGGGCTGAGAATTTCTGGACTTTACTTTCAAATAAAATTTTATCTGCTCTGTGTAATTCAAGATACATTACCGGGTTTAAGCGGGGTTTCATGAGCGGGGAATAGTTTTCTGACTCCGGATCGGGGCCTGGCGTAGCTTGTTCAATACCGATATCCTTAATATTTTCCCACGGGATGTATTTAGTTACATTGCCGAAAATTTTGATACCGTCTTTACTGGTTTCGAGAAAGTTCTTTTGTTCATTGAGTGTGATAATCTTCCAAACAAAGGCACCGATCCCCACGAAGCCCATGATGCGTGTCAGGTGTATTTCCGCTTCATTCTGCGTTGCAAAGGAGCCGAAAATGCTGAGCAGGACAAAACCTACAGCTCCGATTAGGCCGAAAATGCATAATATAATCCCTACTGGACGCAAGTCGTTTCTTAGAATAATTTCATCCTGCATGCAGCCTCCGGGTGAGTCAAAAATTACATCCTGTTATTATATAAATGTTTTTTTCTTAACATGTCTATATTAATTCACGCTGCGCATGCTGGACCCGTCACAATTTAGCCCATAGTTTAAATACTTATCACCATTATGCTTGTAACCGCCCTTTCAGCTCTTACGCCTTTGCTCCTGATGATTCTGGCCGGATATTTTTCCTATCGCCGCCAGATTCTTCCGGAGAATTCGGCCGCAGTACTCAATGACTTTGTTTATTACTTTACTCTGCCTGCTCTTCTGTTCAGTTCTCTTGCAGTCACTCCTTTCGAGGAAATTGCACAGGGTAATTTTATTGCAGGGTATCTGGTGGCACTGGTCGGGATTTATTTCCTGGGCTTTTTAATTTCAAAGTTTGCGCTAAAGGGAAGTTTTACCGAGAACAGCATGCGGGCCGGCACGGCAAGTTTTCCTAATTCAGGTTACCTCGGCCTGCCCATTATGATGTACCTGTTCGAAGGCTCAAGACAGGCGTTGCTTGCAACCACACTCGGAATCATCCTGCCGATCATTATTGTTATCCTGATTGTCTCCAGTTTTGCACTGCATGCTGCGGACAAATCCCAGTCGCGTATCAGAGTGGTCTGGGAGATTGTATTATCCATGATCAAAACACCCCTGATCGGGGCTTCGTTCATCGGTGCTGTTTATTCATTTCTTCATTATGAACTGCCTGATTTTCTTGAAGTCGGGTTGCACAATTTCGGCATGGCTTCAGTTCCATGTGCTCTCTTTTCGGTCGGGATTCTTCTGGCAAGAAATAAAATGGAATTGAAGGTCATGAATATCGGGCTGGTCAATTTGGTTAAACTGATAATTCACCCGCTGCTGGCTGCTGCCTGTTTGTGGGCTTTCGGTGTCAGGGGGACAATGCTTTTAATGGGAATTCTGCTTACGGGGATGCCTGTGGCGGCGATTTCCTGCGTATTGGCAGAAACTTACCAGACCTGTGAAGCCGAGACTTCTGCTACTTTTCTGGTCTCCATGATCCTGTACATACCCATGCTTTATTTGACTTTATTGCTGACCGATATGTGCGGACTGCCCTTGATCAACGGCTAGATTACAAAGAGAAAGGCCGGGATGATTATTTCATCCCGGCCTTGTTTTATTGGGCAGCTTTTTGAAGAGCTATGGCCCTTAGCTGCTGCATTTTTGCTTTATCCTGCAGCAGTGCTTTCATATCCGGGTTGTTGGATATGATGAATGAGATCAGCGAGGTTGTCAGCTTCGGGTCGTACTTGGTCTTGCTTTCCGTAAGGATGATGGCTGCGAGAATGGCATTCAGGCCGGGACGGTGGTAACGGTCGGCAATCATGCCGCAAAAAGCGTCAGCAATGGCACAGACTCTTGCTTCAAGGGTGATGGCATCGCCCCGGCGGCCTTTGGGATAGCCGCTGCCGTCCATGCGCTCGTGATGGTCGAAGACACAGGCTTTGATGGTTTCATCCCTTATTTCAAGCCGGTTGAGCATCTTTTCAGCAATATCCACATGCTCCTGCATGCGCATTCTTTCTTTGTACAGAAATTTCGTGGGCTTCTGCAGGGTTGCGGCTGGAATCTGGGTCATACCCAGATCATGCAGGACAAGCCCCATGGCCAGCGGATTGAGCTCCATTTTTTCACCGGGTTTGTAAAGTATCTTCAGGTAGATGGAGGTGCCGACGAATAGGGTGTTAACCACATGGCAGCAAATATCTTTTTCTCTTTTCAGGGCATTGAAGAAATGTGCCCACCTGTTGGGATCAACCCATACGTATTCGCAGAAAATAGCCAGAACGGTGTTCAGTTCCGAGAGGGTGTCCCCGATGGGGTTGGAGTAAAAGCTGCGTACTTTTTCCAGCACGCCGTTGTAAAAAATTTCAGCTGCAGCGGCTTCGTCAAGGAAGTGTTCGGTCAGCAGTGCGCCGAGGTTCTGGCTGATATGCCCGGCCAGCGAGGCGTAATCTTCCTTGGAAATGAACAGGTTTCCTTCATTGCAGTAGTTGTTGACCTGTTCCTGTTTTTTATCTGACAGCCTCGTATCTTTGGCAAAAAGAGGGACCACGCGCTGGAATTCGTCATCATGAATGCATAGGGAAACAGGGAGTTTACCGCTGAATGTATTTAAAATATTAGGACTTATTTGCAGAAACTCTTCTGCTCCGCTGTTCTGGTTTGCTGCATCTTCATTCATAGTGATATTCCCTTTGCAAAAAATGTTCTTCTTCTGAGGAGAGGAGGTGGATTTACACATTATTACAAGGGGGTTAAAATGTAAATATGCATCTTAATATTCTGTTAATCTAACAATAAATTCCCTGCATCTGCAGGAGTGGTTCTTGAAATTGTTCTGTTGTATTGTGCAGTCGGTTATGGATATTTTTTCAATGGAGGGGAGTGTAATGGCCGATAAGATGCCTGATAAATTTATGAGTGTATCCAAGAAACTGCTGGAAGATCACCCTGATTTGAAACAGAAGCTGCAAAAGGTAATGGGCCGTGTGGCAGATACAATTGTTAAAGATAAGTATGTTGATGAAAATACAGCTGAAAAAAGCAGCGAGGCCAATGATGATGGCCGGAACTGAGCGGTATTGCCGGAAGTTCTTGTTCCCGCATTAGAAAAGATTGTCACGCCGTCCGTATGACTTCATTTCTCCCCTGTAGGCAGCAAGGATATCTTCTTTGCTGATGAATCCGGAAAAGTTTCCGTCCTTCATGACCGGCAGGGTGGTTTTGCCGCTACGGTTCATTATTTCCAGAATTTCCGCTGCTCCCATGCCTTTATCAATGGCGGGGGCATTCCTGTCTATGGCTACTTCGCCTATGTTGCTCTGTTGCTGCTTGGGGTCGAGGATGGCGGAGCGGGCTGAAACCACATCGACCATGCCCATGAATTCATTTGTCTCGCTGTTAATGATGGGAACATGGGTCTGAGTGGTGCTGCTCAGTACTTTCAGGAAGTCGCTGACACTCATCTGCGGG
Source organism: Desulfovibrio sp. JC010 (assembly GCF_010470675.1). NCBI lineage: Bacteria > Pseudomonadati > Thermodesulfobacteriota > Desulfovibrionia > Desulfovibrionales > Desulfovibrionaceae > Desulfovibrio > Desulfovibrio sp. JC010. The sequence continues at coordinate 202,252 of NZ_VOIQ01000010.1, read as the reverse complement.
CAGGCATGAGTCAGGTTTTCATGGACCAGTTCCCCGGTATCAATATCTGCCAGAATTTTCTCATCGGTTTTCGGGCGCAGCAGCAATCCTTTTTCCACCAGATCCTTAAAGTAAAACGAAGAAGGCTCAAAGGCGTGGGTGAGCATGGAAGAAAGGAAGGTCACGGTCATTATGTGCATGACATCCTGATAGCCGCGGGTAATTTCCAGGACAAGAAATACACTGGTCAGCGGGGCCTGCATCACACCGCTTACGACTCCGGCCATGCCCAGCAGGGCATACGATCCTTCCCCGGTGAGCATGTGCTGGGGGATGAAGTGTGAAATCAGCCGGTAGTAGAGAGCCCCGAACAGTGAACCGATGACCAGACAGGGGGCGAAAATGCCTCCCAGCCCCCCGCTGCCGAGAGTCAGTGAGGTGGTGGCGATGCGCAGCAGGACCATCAGCATGACAATCCCCAGTCCGGTGGGCAGGGTTCCGTGAATAGCCATCTTGATGGAGGTATAACCTTCGCCAAGGGCCAGCGGAAAGAAAATTCCGATTATCCCCACAGCCAACCCTCCGGCTCCGGCCTTGATCCACGGTTGATTGGTAAATGAGGAACAGATTGATCCCACCTGCCTGATGGAGCGCACAAAAAATACTGATATCAGTGCCGCCAGCAAGGCCAGCATGATGGAGGTGCCCAGATCGGTCACTCCCATGGGCGGAAACTGTTCGTTAAAGGGGATGACGTTCCCTTCCAGAATGCGGGAGGTCTGAGTGGCTACCACCGATGATATGGCAATGGGGATGAGATGGTAAGGTGTCCATTCCCCGAGGATGATTTCAACGGCAAAGATCATTCCGGTGACCGGGGCATTGAAGATAGCCGAGATAGATCCTGCTGCGCCGCATCCGATCAGGGTCATGCGTGATTGGCCGCTCATTTTGCAGATACGGGACAGATTGGAACCCATGGCCGATCCGCTGACCACCACCGGGGCTTCCGGTCCTGCTGATCCGCCGCTGGCAATGGTCAGCAGGCTGGTCAGAAGTGAACTGATGATCGAGATGGGACGCAGAATGCCCTGCTTGAGTCCCACTTTGGCAATGACTTCGCCCACCCCGTGTCCGCCAGTCTCCTTGAAAACCTTGCGGCTCAGAATAACGGCTGCTGCTGCACCTGCCGCGGGAAGCATGAACATCCACCACTGGTGGGAGTTGGTTTTGCGCAGCATGGACAGGAAATCGAGGGATTTGTTCAGGCAGACGGCGGCCAGAGCAGAGCCCACACCGATGGCAATAGCCGCAAGAATAAGCGCGGCATTGCGCGATGGTGCCCTCTTGTGCAGAAAATGTTTCAGTTCCGCCGGGCTTATGCCGTTTGCTGATTTGAACATGGAGCCTGATCCTCTTGTTTAGTAAAGCAACCCTACCACAGCTCCGGTCATGCAGGTAGCCAGAGTTCCGCCGATGACTGATTTTGTCCCCAGTTCCACTATTTCGTCCTTGCGTTCAGGCGCAATGCTGACCAGACCACCAATGAGAATGCCGAGACTGCCGAGGTTGGCGAAGCCGCACATGGCGTAGGTCATGATAATGGTTGATCGGGGTGAGAGTGTGCCTTCGGGAAGTCCGGCCAGTTGCAGGTAGGCCAGAAATTCGTTGAGGATGGTCTTGGTTCCCATGAGTGAGGAGGCCGTATAGGCTTCACTTGCCGGGATGCCCATAAGCCAGACTACCGGCCACATGATTATGCCGAGGATGCGCTGCAGGGTCAGCGGCTCGCCTCCCATGGCGGGCAGGAAGCCGAGTATCTGGTTGGTCAGGGCCACAAGGGCCACCAGCACCAGCAGCATGCCCACGATATTAATGAGCATATTGATTCCGTCAGCTGTACCTTTGACCACTGCATCCATTGAGCTGGAGGCTGGACTTTTGATCTCGATGTTTCCTGCGTTCTCGATGCTTCCTTTTTCCGGAACCATTATTCTGGATATGAGGATTGCAGCGGGGGCACTTATGATGGAAGCGGTAAGGATATGTCCTATTGCGTCAGGGAGAACCGTATTAAGAATGGATGCGTAAAGAACCAGTACAGTTCCGGCAATGGTCGCCATACCGCTGATCATCAGGGTCATCAGCTCACTGCGGCTCATGTTTTTTACATAGGGGGCGATAATGATAGGTGCTTCGACCATGCCCACGAAAATATTGGAGGCAACTCCGAGTCCCAGTGCTCCGCCGATATTCATGGTTTTCTGCAGGACCAGCGAAAAAAAACGGACTACTACCGGGATGATTTTCCAGTAGAAAAGAAGAGCCGAAAGCGCACTGACCACGAGAATAAGTGGCAGGGCACGGAAAGCAAGACTCCAGCTTGCGCCCGGAGAGTTTTCGGTGAAAGGCAGCGGACCTCCGCCGAGGTAGCCGAATACAAAGCTTGTCCCGGCCTGTGTAGCCTGCTGCAAGGCGTTAACCGCGTGGTTGAGGTACATGATAAGATCACTGAAAAACGGAACCTTCAGCATAAGCAGGGCAACAGCGAATTGCAGCACCAGTCCGCTGAGTATGTTTTTTAAGCTGATTTTTTTCCTGTTTTCGCTGAAAACCCAGGCGAGAAAGACTAAACCCAACAGTCCGGCCAGACTTTGAACCATATTCAACATCCTTAATTTAATCAGAGTATCAGAAATAATGGTATGGATTACATTATCCCATCCAAGGCTGCAACTTGCTGTGTCTTTTTAACCGTATTTTAATCATGCTTCTTGAACCTTTCCGTTTTTGCAGTTAGTATCTTTCAAATTGTGATCTAGTGGGAATAGACCATGAACTGAAGGTGCTCCTGCTGCTGGAATTAACTTCTGATGTAGGGAATATTTATATGAATGTTGAACTTGCCAAACCATTTATCAAGGCTGCTGTTGATGTTCTGTCAATGATGGCGATGGTTACACCCACGCCGGGAAAGCCTTATGTAAAGAAAAGCAAGACCGCTGTCGGTGATGTTACCGGACTGGTAGGCATTACCGGTGATATGAACGGAACAATTTCTATCTCTTTTACAAAGAATTGCGCAGTCACCATAGTCAAAAACATGCTCGGTGACGATGTTCAGGATATCCTGCAGGATGTGCAGGATGCAGTAGGTGAGATAACCAACATGGTTTCAGGTCAGGCCCGTGCCGGGCTGGCCGAGCAGGGTCTCCAGTTTTCAGGAGCCACTCCTTCGGTGATTATGGGAGACAACCATACCATCACCCACATCGCTTCCACCCCCATCATGGCAATCCCTTTTACTTCCGATGCCGGGGAGTTCACCATCGAATTCTGTTTTGAATAAGATTTATTGAAAAAAAGAGAGTTTAGAATATGTCTATGTTAACCGGTTTCAGGGAAAAATCTTTCTTGGACAAGATCAGTGTCCTCAATGAGGTCGCCACCGTTAAAGATCCGGCGGAGCTGGAGGCACTGATTGAACTTTTTCAGAATCCTCTCGGAGATACCTCCGTAGATTATATGGTCGTCACCGCTTTGAACGGTGTTCTTTCCGTTGATGAACAGAAAACTGTTGATTTGCTGGGCAAAGAAGACGGCAAATTACGAACTTTGTGTATCAGGGTTTGCGGCGAGTTTCAGTTTAAGGATGCTGTTCCCGTATTGCTTGGGATGGCTGAAGGAAGTTCCGATCCTGATTTTCTGTTCGAAGTCCTGACTTCCCTGTCTAAAATAGGTGGTCCGGAAGCCCTCGACCTTTTCCGCTCCAATATCAATAATGAAGATGACCTGATTGTGGTCATGTCCATTGAGATGCTGGCCGAGCTTAAGGACGAAGAGTCAATCCCCGCCCTTAAAGCTTTTGTTGAGCGTAACAACGAAGACGCCAATTATGAAGTGTGTGACCTGACCACATGGAAGGCTGTGGAGGCCCTTGCGGCCATCGGCAGCGATGCCGGGCTTGATTTTATTGTTGCCAACCTGCACCACCGCAACCCAACTGTACGCCGGGTGGTTACCGATTCACTGACATCTCTTGGCGGTATGGCTGTTCCGTTCCTTACCAAAGTGATCAGTCCTGATTCCGACAAGGATGACATGATCCTTGCGGCCAACGTGCTCGGTTTTATAGGTGAGAAAGACGGCCTTGATGTGCTCATGGATGCCATTGAAAAACAGTACTCCACCGACTCCAGCGTGAAGTACGCCATCTACGAAGCCATCGGCAGGATCGGTACTTTGAAGGCTGTTGTCAGCCTTTTTGACGGTCTGGAAGATGAGGATGAACTCATCACCGTGGCTGTAATGACCGGTCTGGACGGATTGGCTAATCCGGGTGTAACCAAAAAAATGGTGGAATTGATCGGCGCGGGCGGAAGCAAGGCCGGTAAAATCCTGCGGGCTATTGTCACCGCCAAGGCAGTGAATGTTTTTCAGGGACTGTACAGCGAAGGCAAAATCGGTCGCTTCCTGATGAATGCGGTTGTCGCTTCCAAGGACTCCGAAGTGCATGAAGCCTTCCGGGTCAAGCTTGCTGAGATCGGCGGCGAAGAAGCCGAGGCCGATATTGCAAGACTTCCTGAAGCTGTGGAAGTGGGCGGCAAAAAGGCTCTGGCCGTGGATGACTCCAAGTCCATGCTGGCCCTTTACCGCAGTATCCTGACTGCTGCCGGCTATGAGCCCACCGTGGCTGAAAACGGACAGGAAGCATACACCCACATTGAACTGAATGAAGAGTTTGATGTGATCATCACTGATATGAACATGCCGGTCATGGACGGAATGGAATTCGTATCCAAGCTCCGCCAGACTGACGGCTATGCGGACATCCCGGTGATCATGGTCACCACCGAGTCCGAATATTCCCAGCAGGAGCTGGCCCGTAAAACCGGGGTGAACGATTTCATCACCAAACCGTTCACCGCCGACCAGCTGAAGTCCAAGATAGCTGAATACGTCTCTTAGGACTGAGAAATACAGATAATTAAGAGAGGAGGCCGTCACGGTCTCCTTTTTTTTTATGTCTGTTGAATTTTGCGGATTGTTTCTGCAACCACGGAGCTGACCTCCCGGCTGTAGAGCATGGCCACATGACCGAGGGCACGACTCCGTTTGATGGAGAAGCGTTCCGGGTCCGGTTCAAGATTCGGCCATGGCAGTACCAGTTCGTCGGTGGGTGAAATAATCGCTGTCTTGGGGATATCCTGCGGGTAGCCGATCCTGTTTTCCCCGTTGAAAAGTGAGCTTGCCGGATGCAGGCTGCGTCCCAGCCTTCCGATGGCGATGGAGGCCAGAATGCTGCCCTTGTAAGGGGTGCCGAGGGTGATGATCCCGGCACACTTTTTCTCAATCTCCGGTTGCTGCGTTGCTCCGCAGGATAACAGGCCGCCGAGGCTGTGTCCGGTGAGGATGACTTTTTGCCCTGATTCCCGGTGTAAATTTGAAATTATATCCCGCAGTTCCAGCACCAGTTCCGGATAGGATGTAGTGAAGCTGTTGTACTGCCATGTATGCAGATTGCAGAATCCGGCCAGATTCAAACGGTAACGCATGAGCAGCCATGCAGCCTTGTTGTGGTAAAGTCCGTGGACCATGAGGATGGGGGTGTTGTCCCCGTTTTTTCTGATCAGCGGCAATTCGCAGAGAAAAGTGAAAGGCCGGGTACAGATGGCGATGAGCAGGCTGATTCCGGCAGAAAATGTGGCCCGGACAAGGTCTTTTAGTGCTTGTTTGCGGCCTCTTTTCTGGATTTCCGTTGGATTGCAGAGGAAGGCAAACAGAAAAAGAGGTGCGGGCAGAAGGATCAGAATGAGTAATATTTTTATCATGTGACTTTGGTTGGCGTTAAAGTTCTTTGTTTTCAATTGACGCATATTGATTCCACCTGCAACATAATTATCAATCTTTACTGTTACAAATGGGAGATATGAAGTGAAGAATACGGTTTTGAGTCTGGACATCGGCAGCGGAACTCAGGATGTCCTTTATTATATGAAGGGTGTGGAAATAGAGAACTGTTTTAAATTTGTACTCCCTTCCCCGGCGCGGGTGGTGGGGGCCAGAATCAAGGAACTGACCGCACAGGGGCGCGATATTTATCTTTCCGGCAGGAACATGGGCGGCGGTTTCGGCCGCTCGGTCTATCCGCACATGGAGGCCGGGTACAAGGTTTATGCCCATCCCCGCGCGGCCCTTGCCCTTGGGGATGATCTGACCCGTCTGGAGAATAATGGAATTGTTCTTTCTGACGATAAACCGGAAGGATGTGTGGAAGTCCCTCTTGCGGATTTTGATGCGCAGTGGTGGGAAAAATTTTTCACGGCAGCAGGGCTGGATTACCCGGACTATGTGACTGCGTCGGTGCAGGACCACGGCTACCATCCGGGCAAAAGCAACCGTATCGGGCGTTTCAACCTCTGGAAGCATCTGTTGCTGGAAAACGGCGGGCGTCCGGAGAGTCTGGTTTTTGAAACCGTCCCTGATGAATTCACCCGTATGGCCGAACTGCAGGACAGCATCGGCGGTGGAGCGGTCAGCGATACCGGGGCGGCTGCGGTGCTGGGCGCGCTTTTTGTGGATGAAATCATGGAGCACAGCCATCGGCAGGGCGTCTGTCTCATTAATGTAGGCAACAGCCACACCGTATCGTTTCTGCTTTATAAAGGCGCAGTGTACGGAGTCTACGAACACCATACCGGAAACATGACCCCGGAAAAGCTCTGGGCTGACTCGCAGCGATTCCGGCAGGGCAAAATCAGTTTTCAGGATGTTTTTGACGACTGGGGGCACGGCTGTTTGACCCTTGACCTGCCTGAAGAAGCGCAGGGATTCGCACCTACGTATGTGTTGGGGCCCCGGCGGGCGTTGCTGGAAGCACATCCTGTGGAATTTCCCGCTCCCGGTGGGGATATGATGCTTGCCGGATGTTTCGGCCTCATAAAGGGAATGGAGATGAAGGGGATTTTGTAATGTAGTCAATAAAATTACTAATACTCTTGCTCTGTATTGTTAATGACGGTAATGGTGTGTTTATCCATTTATTACTTATACTGCTGTGTTTCCCTTAACCCCATAAACGGAATCGATAGATTGTAAAAAGATGCTGCGCTCAATATTCTTTGCACTGCTGATTTTCCTGCCCGGCTGTTCGGACATATTCGCCGAAGGCTGGCTTTCCGGCACGCTTACGGAGCTGGGGGCCGGTAATCTGGACAGGATACTTGTTATCGGTGCGGGTGTGATTATCACTGTGCTGCTGGTCTTCATCGGCTTTCTTTATTTGAACATCGACAAAAGAAAGCGGGTTGAGATGGAGCTGCAGCGTGAGCGTGATCTCATGGGCAGTATTATGGAAACCAGCCCCATGGGCATTCTGGTCATGGATAATGACGGCCGGATTATTTTTGCCAATGATCAGGCTGCACGGGTGCACGGTGTGGCCCGTGGGGATATCATCGGCAAGCAGCACAATGATCCGGTCTGGAAAATTACCGCCCATGACGGCTCCCCTTTTCCGGATGAGCGGCTGGCCTTTAACCGGGTCATGAAAATCCGCAATGCGGTGCTTGATATCCGGCATGCCATCCACTGGCTGGACGGCCGCAAGGTGCTTCTTTCCATCAACGCCTCTCCCATTTTTTCCGATGACGGCAGCATCAAGAAAGTCGTGGCCACAGTGGAGGACATCACCACCAGAAAGAAGGTGGAAGAAGCCCTCAAGGAAAGTGCCTACCGCTTCCGTTCACTGGTCAAGACCGCTGAAAGCGTGATCATACTTCTGTCCCCGGATAAAAAAATTCTTGAATTCAACCGCATGGCCGAACACCTGTTCGGCAGGACCCGTCATGAGGTGCTTGGACGGGATTATTATGAACTTTTTGTCCCGGAGCGGCTCTGGACGGACCACAACCGTCAGTTTTCCACTGTCCTTTCCGGGAATCCCCTGCGACTGCTGGAAAATTACGTCATAGCAAGGGGCGGGGAAGAGCGTATGATGCAATGGTCACTTTCCCGGTTGCTGGATGCCAAGGGCGGGGCACTGGGGGTGCTTGCCGTGGGGCAGGATATCACCGAACGCAAGCGCAGTGAGGTTGAGCTTTGCGAGGCCCGTGACGCCGCTGAAGAAGCAAGCCGGGCCAAGAGTGAATTCCTCGCCAACATGAGCCATGAAATCCGTACTCCCATCAGTGCCATCATCGGCATGAGCGAGATGACCCTGAGTACCGATCTTACCGAAGAACAGCAGGGCTATCTGGTTACGGTCAAGAAGGCGGCGGAATCCCTGCTCCACATCATCAACGATATCCTTGATATTTCCAAGATCGAAGCCCGTAAGATGGAGCTTCGGCCTGATGATTTCAATCTTTTTGACATGCTGGAAAAGCAGCTCTCAGTGCTTAAGGTGCAGGCGGAGGAAAAAGGCATAGAACTGCGGGCCAACGTGAATGACGATGTTTCCCGCTGCTACCACGGAGATGAATACAGGCTGGGCCAGATCATCATCAACCTTGTGGGTAATGCCATCAAATTCACTGAAAAGGGCTATGTCGAAGTTTCAGTTGATCATGTGGGCAGCTTTGAAGAGGGAGCCATTCTCGAATTCCGGGTCAAGGATACCGGGATAGGTATTTCCGATGATAAGGCTGAGAAGCTTTTTGAAAGTTTTGTGCAGCTTAATGCCGGATACTCCAAGCGTCACCCCGGAAGCGGACTGGGGCTTGCTATTTCGCGCCAGCTGGTGGAGATGATGGGCGGCCAGATCACTTTCAGCAGCCGGGAGGGCTGGGGTACGGAATTCAAGTTCACGGTCAGGCTCAAGTCCAGCGTGGGTGAGTGCGTGGAAAGCCCGGTTACAATTTTTGAAACATCAGGATCGGACAAGACTGTTCCGGCCCGTATCCTGCTGGCCGAAGACAATGCCACCAATCAGCTGTACATTGCCCATTTTCTGACCGAGCAGGGCTTTGAGGTCGAGACTGCTGAGAACGGGATTGAGGCTTTGGAACTGCTGGAGCAGAGCGGACCTTTTGATGCCATCCTCATGGATGTGCAGATGCCTGAAATGGACGGTCTGGAAACGACCAGAAGGATCAGGGAGCAGGGGAATGACATTCCCATCATTGCCCTGACCGCCTATGCCATGGAAGGGGACCGCGAAAAATTCTTAAGCAACGGTATGGACGCCTACTCCTCCAAGCCGGTGAAGATTGATGAACTGGTCCAGATTATAGGTAAGCTGGTCCCTCACAAGGCATAAAAAGGCGGGGAACCGTCTGATTCAACAGCACCCCGCCATAATTTTATTGCTCAGTTTTTTTATCTTCAATATTGCCCACAAGATCCTTGTGCAGGATTCCGGCAATCTGTTCCTTGAAGTCCATGAGTTCTTTATTGTTGATTCCGGCAACGATGTCTTCTGCTGATTCCACTTCATCAAACCCTTTGTTCATGGAGCAGATAAGGTGGATTCCCACTTTTTTGCCGTCAAGATCCACAGTGCCGAGGATATTTGATTTCTTGATTTTTTTCCTTACTGCCTGCGGAAGTCCGGGAATGGCCAGCAGCATGTCGCGGGGATAGAAAAGATAGCCGAATGAAAAGCTTTCGGCAGTAAAAGCGTCATTTTGAAACCCGCTGTTGAGGTCCAGATCACTGCTTTTGGCTGATTCCAGCATCTGCATGATGTCCGAGGCGATAGTTTCCGCATATCCTTTGTCCATGTTGTTTCTCCCTGAAATATTATGTAGCCTTCATTTGTTTGCGATGAAATTCCCCGGCAGCAGTTGCGGGGCAAAAGAGAATCAAGCATCTGCAGCATGCGGATGTCAAGCTTACTTTAATCTGCCCCACGGCTTGAATACCGAAACCCAGACCAGAAAGATCAGGCAGCCGAAAACTCCGAAGGCCGAAATTTCATTTAGCAGCTGGCTACGCAGGTATTCCGGAGTCTGCAGGGCCAGTGCCCCGGTATTGGCGGAAAGCTCGCTCATATGCTCCAGCCACGGCATGTAGCAGGTGAACCCGAAGATGATGAAGCCGAGGTTTAGTATCCATTTGGTGATGATCCATTTGAATTTGAAAAATCCCCACGCACTTTTCCATGCGAAAATGAAGCCCGTACACAGACAGCCCAGTGCCCCGGCGGTGACCACGTACTGGTCCACAATTTTCAGACAGATATCCCTGCCGTAAAGGGCTTCTCCCGACCCCGGCACAAAGAGGCAGTGCAGCAGGACCAGCGAAAGGGCACCGCCGCCCCAGAGGCAAGCACTGAGCATATGCAATGCCCGTATCCATTTTGTTTGCTTGGGTGTGAGTTTGTTCATTATTTCAAATTTTTATAAAGGTTGACAGCTGCCTGCAGCAATTTGTCCCTTTTGATGGGCTTGGACATGAATGTGTCGGCACCGTCGGCAATGCATTTTTCCCTGTACTCAGAGGAAACATGGGCTGTCAGTGCTATTATCCCGGTCCTCGGGAGAGAAGTGTCCGGTTCATGTTCTCTGAATTTTCTGAGAAATTCATAACCGTCCATGACCGGCATTTCCATATCAAGCAGGATTATATCAAAATTATCGTTTACAGCCAGCTTTAAAGCCTGCTTCCCGTCAGCCGCCACCACAAGGGTAACACCTGTGTTTTTGAAAAAATGCCTGAGCAGTTCCTGATTGGAGATATTGTCTTCAGCCAGCAGGATTCTCATGGCCGGAAGCTGCATTTGTTCTTTGTTCTGAGGTTTGGTTTCCAGAGAGCAGGATATCTGCAGCAGCTCCATGACATTGCGAAGCAGCAGCTTTCGTGAGGCCGGAAGCGGCTGCCCTCGTCCGTTGATACCCTGTTCCAACAGATTGCGGTCAAACCCGGCTCCCTGCTGAAGCATCAGCACCGGGGGAAGCTCGACTCCTTCATCCTTAAGCGAATGGAGCAGCTTCAATCCGTCTGCATTTTTGAGCGAAAGATCGTAAACCAGCAGTTTGTACCTGTTCACCTGCGGGGATGAAAGCAGCATTTTCAAGCTCTCCATCGTGGAACAGGGGGTAGTGGCACCATTGAAATATTTCAGGGTTTCGCAGAGCGAACCCAATGTTTCGGGATTCTGCGCCGCCACCAGTATCTGTGAATATCCGAGGTCCGCTTCAGCGGCCGCAGGTTGCCCCGGATCACGGGGCAGCGGCAGGGTGACCATGAAGGTACTGCCTTTGCCGGGAGTGCTGGTTGCGGAAATGGCTCCGCCCATAAGCTCGGTCAGTTTGCGGCTGATGGAAAGACCCAGCCCGGAACCGCCGTACCTGCGGGTGGTAGAGGAATCAGCCTGCGAAAATGGTTCGAAGATGGATTCCAGCTTGTCAGCACTGATGCCTATGCCCGTATCGGAGATGGTGAAGGTTATGTTCTCGGGCGACCCTCCTTCACCTGAACGGGATACAACCATGCTTACTTCCCCCCGGCTGGTGAATTTCACAGCATTGGAAAGGATGTTGAGCAGTATCTGACGCAAGCGGGTGGGGTCACCGATAACAACTTCCGGTACATCCGGCTTGTAACGCAGGATCAGGGCCACATGCCGGGAAGTTGCGGCGGTGGACTGCAGATACATGAGCGACTCGGTCTCCTGCAGCAGGTCCAGCGGGATGGATTCCAGTTTAACGTGGTTGGCTTCGATTTTAGAAAAATCAAGGATGTCGTTGATGATGGTCAGCAGAACTTCACCTGAAGATTCAAATATATTGACATATTCAGTCTGTTCGTCAGTCATGTCCGAATTCTTGAGCAGGTCCGCCACCCCCAGAATGGAGTTCAGCGGGGTGCGTATCTCGTGGCTCATGCTGGCAAGGAAGGCACTTTTGGCCTCGTTGGCTTCTTCTGTTTTCAGGATGGCCTGTTCAAGCCGTTTTTCGGTTCTTTTGTGTTCCTCGATTTCCTGATTCAGGTCGGATGTTCTGGCCTCCACTTCCCGGGCCAGCAGTTCTTTCTGCCGTTCCACTGCCCGGGTTCTCCGGTTAATGATCAGGATCAGCAGCATGATGAGAGCGATGAACAGGCAGGTCTGGAACCACCATGTTTTCCAGAACGGGGGGATGATGGTTATTTTCAGGCTGATCCCTTCTTTGTTCCAGATTCCGTCGCTGTTGGAACCCCGAACCCTGAAGATATAGTTACCATGGTCGAAGTTGGTGAAGGTGGCTTTGGCTTCCGGTCCGTCAATCCATTCGTTATTAAATCCTTCCAGCATGTACTGGTATTTATTCAGGTCCGGGTTCTGGTAATCAAGGGCGGAAAAATCAAAGCTGAACATGGCGTCTTTCCATGACAGGGTGACCTGATCAGACTCAGTGATATTGCGTTCAAGTCTGGCCGGGGAATTCATGATATTCATCCCGGTGATGACCAGTTTCGGCGGGGTGAGGTTGATCTTGATGTCACGGGGGGTGAACATGTTCAGTCCCTTCAGTCCGCCGAAGTACATCTTTCCGCTCTGGCCCATATTATAGGAATTGATCCAGAATTCGATGCCCTGCAACCCGTCGGACGGACCGAAATTCCAGACCTGCCCGCTGACCGGATCGAGACGGGAGATTCCTTTGAAGGTGGAAACCCAGACATGGCCTTTGCTGTCGAGGCAGAGCCCTTGTATGCCGTCATTGGCCAGGCCGTCCTTCACCGTGTAGCGGGTGAATATTTTACTTACGGGATCAAAACGGTTCAGCCCGGAATCTGTTCCCAGCCAGAGGGAACCGTCCGCAGCTTCGGCAACGGGGGTGACCCGGTCGTTGGAGAGAGAGTGCGGATTTGCGGGATCATGGCGGAAATGTTTAAAGGTGCCTTTTTCCCGGTCCATGAGATTCAGCCCGGCATTGGTGCAGACCCAGAAATTGTTGTTGCTGTCCTCGAATATGTTGCGGACCCTTTTGTGGCCGAGACTGGACGGATCGGAATCCGAATGCTTGTACCGTTTAAATTCCCCGGTTTTGCGGTCCAGACGGTTGAGGCCCTTTTTGCTGGTCCCGATCCAGATGTAGCCCATGCTGCCTTCGTAGATCCACCAGATGTTATTCTGGCTCAGGGAATTGTCGTTTTGTTTGTTCCACTTGTATCGTTTTACGATCCCTTTCTTTTTATGGATTACAAAGATGCCTTTTTTGCGGGTTCCCACCCAGATAAGTCCGGAACTGTCCTGAAAAATGCAGTTAATTCTGTTGCCGGATAAATTCCACGGGGCCGGGGAGTTTGTGCTGTAGCTTTCTATTCTACCGTTGCGGGGATCGTAGGTGTTAAGCCCGTTTTTGTATGTCCCGATCCAGAGCAGCCCTTCCTTGTCTTCAAGTACGGCACTTACTTCCAGCCCGGAAAGGGTGTTCTTTTTCCACGGCTGGCGGGTCAGGATGCCGAAGGCCCGCATTTTAGGGGTAAGCTTGCTCAGCCCGTCCGTATAGGTGGCGACCCAGATAACTCCGGAATTATCTTCCAGAATTTTGGTGACTTTGTTGCTGCCCAGGCTCTGGGGATCAAGCTGGTTGTTCCTGAAAAAATTAAATTTCATCTTTTCAGGGATCTGGCCGGAGGTTTCCGGTTTTCTTTTGGCCAAACCTTCCAGAGTCCCCAGCCAGAGGTTGCCGGACCGGTCTTCGTAAATGTCGTTTATTTCCAGCGAGCGGAACATGGTTTTGAATTTTCCGCTGCCGGGATCAAGGACGGAAATCCCTTTTTTGGTTCCCACCCATAATTCATTTTTTTTCTGCTGGTAAAAGCAGAGTACGGTATCATCACAAATGCTGCTTTGGTCGGCAGGGTCATATCGAAAGTTTCTGAATGATTTCTGCTTGTCATCAAACAGGTTCAGTCCTGCCGCAGTCCCCACCCAGAGACGTCCGGACCGGTCTTCGTAGATCGCCCTGATTTCATCATGGCTGATGCTGTCCGGTTGATCCGAGTGTTTGAAGCTGGTGAAGGAGGCTGAGTTGCGGTTGAACAGGTTCAGGCCCGCATTGGTTCCCACCCATAGTTTTCCTTTGGAGTCTTCAAAAATGGCACTCACATCTTTATCTGAGATGGAATTGGGGTTGTCCGGATCAGGACGAAAGCTGGTGAAGCTGTCGGTCAGCCGGTTGTAGCGGTTCAGCCCGCCGCCTTTGGTCCCTACCCAGAGCGTTCCGGAGCTGTCTTCGTAAAGGGCGCAGATGTTGCCGTCCGAGAGTTCTCCCTTGTTCTTGCCGCCCTTGTAGATTTTTATGTGCCTGCCGTCGTAGCGGTTCAGCCCTTCATATGTCCCGAACCATAGGAACCCCCGGGAGTCCTGCAACATGCACAGGATAGAGGATTGTGACAATCCTTCATTCAAGGACAACCTGTCAAACCTGAGTTCTTCCTGAAATGCAAGTGCCGATGTTATAGGTAGTAAGAATAATATCAGAAGACCTGTGGTGATGGTCGCAAATCTTATCTTAAACGGCATGTGTCTATCCATGGCTGATTGTGGGGCTGTACTAAACAGAGATAATGAGCTTGATGCGTTCCAGTGCCCAGTCCACCTGCTCCGCATTGATCACCAGTGGAGGTGCAAAGCGGATGATGTTGTCGTGGGTCTCTTTGCAGAGCAATCCGGCATCTTTCAGCTTTTCGCAGTACTGGCGTGCTCCGCCCGCATTCTGTTTGAATTCCACTGCCAGCAGGAGGCCGCGGCCGCGTACTTCCCTGATCTTGCTGTTATTAACGGAACGCAGTCCGGCAAGGAATCTTTCACCCATTTTTTCAGCGTTTTCAATCAGCTTTTCTTCGTTGAGCACCTTAAGGGCTTCCCGGGCTACAGCACAGGCCAGCGGGTTGCCGCCGAAGGTTGAGCCGTGTTCACCGGGTTTGAGTACGCCGAGGACTTCGGTGTTGGAAAGCACAGCCGATACCGGGTAGAAGCCGCCGGAAAGGGCTTTTCCGATGAGAGTGATGTCCGCTTCAATTCCTTCGTGTTCTTCGGCCAGCATTTTTCCGGTGCGGCCCAGTCCGGTCTGGATTTCATCGAGGATCAGGCTGATGTTGTTGGCAGTGCATATTTCACGGACTCTTCTGAGGTAGCCGTCCGGGGGAATGATAACCCCGGCTTCGCCCTGAATGGGTTCGACCATGAAAGCCACTGTCTTGGGGGTAATGCTTGCTTCAAGGGCATCGGCATTACCGAAGGGGATGATTTTGAAGCCGGGGGTGAAAGGGCCGAAACCTTTGCGTGAGCCGAGGTCGGTGGAAAAGCTGACGATGGTGATGGTCCTTCCGTGGAAGTTGTCACTGCAGACGATGATTTCAGCGCGGTCTTCGGGGACTCCCTTTACCTCGTAGCCCCATTTGCGCACCGCTTTGATGGCGGTTTCCACGGCTTCGGCACCGCTGTTCATGGGCAGCACTTTATGGGAATTGGTCAGGGAGCAGAGTTCTTCGTAGAAAAGTCCCAACTGGTCGTTACGGAAGGCCCGTGAGGTCAGGGTCAGTTTGTTCAGCTGATCCTGCATGGCTTTTTTTATACGCGGATGGCAATGGCCCTGATTTACTGCGGAGTAGGCGGAGAGGCAGTCCATATATTTGTTCCCTTCAACATCCCAGACCCAGACCCCTTCGCCTTTTTCAATAACAACATCGAGAGGTTTGTAATTCCGGGCACCAAATCTGTCTTCAAGTTCAATGTATTCGGACTGTTTCATGGTGTGAATCTCCGTTGTGAAATTGGTTTGAATTACTTATTTACAAGAATAAGTCCGTTTTATCCAGCATTGTCCTGTTATTCTACGTAATATATTAGCATGTTTTGCATTGCCGGGAATGCAAAACCAAAAAGCACCGCATGATTTTAGTTTTCATGCAGTGCTTTTCCTGTGTTGGTATTATTCGTCGGCTTTACTGGCTCTTGCGCTGGTCGACTTCAACCTTTTCCACCCATTTGGAGCCGGACGGAGGTTCGTAGGTGGCAAAGGCTTCAATGAGCAGGTCCGGTGTTTCAGCGATAAGCAGTTTTTCCCGGTGCATATCTTTCAGGAATCCTTCCTCAACCACGCCGTCCAGAAAAGAGAGCAGTTTGTTGTAGTAGCCGTCCACATTGAGCAGGCCGCAGGGTTTGGTGTGAAATCCGAGCTGTGCCCAGGTGAAGATTTCAAAAATTTCATCCATGGTGCCGATTCCGCCGGGCATGGCCACGAAACCGTCGGAAAGCTCGGCCATGAGTGCCTTGCGCTCATGCATGGAATCGGAGACGTGCAGCTCGGTCAGTTCGGTGTGGGCTATCTCAATTTTGTAGAGGCTTTCAGGAATTACCCCGATGACTTTGCCCCCGGCATCAAGGGCGGACTGGGCCAGTATGCCCATCAATCCGGTGCGCGAGCCTCCGTAAACCGTGGTCAGGCCGCGCTCAGCCAGCTCCCGGCCCATGTTGCGGGCCGCCTGCGCGTATTTAGGGTCGTTTCCCGGATTTGCGCCGAGGAAAACACATATGCTTTTCATTCTCAGGATTCCTTTTCGTTTCGGTAAAATGAATTATAAGCGAGGGTTAAAAGGACCGCAAACCCGGCCGAAGCAACCCCCAGTGCTGCATTGTAGAAGGGCGGGGCCGCAAGCGCAAGTCTGATCAGCAGGGTGACCAGAGCGAAGCCGGAGTTCCTGAAAACCGCATGGAAAGCCGGAAGAAAACGCTGGGAAATGAGTACCAGCAGGATATCACTGAAGATCAGGATAGTGTAAAAAGTGCTGAAGAAGTCAAATGTCGGCTTTCCGGTTATCGAGCAGTAGAGCAGGTAGCCGCTGAGGCCCATGAACAGGCCGAGCAGTATCAGGGAGACCAGCTTTTTGGAGGCAACGTAGCAGAATTTCGCAGATGGTCCCAGTGTGGGCAGCGGTTTCTGGATACGGTAGTAGATTCCCAGCAAGACAAAAACCGCAAAGGCTCCGGCTCCGTCCGAAAGTATCTGGTAGATGGGGGTCATATCTCCGGTAAAAGTGATCGGCTCCGGGAAATTGACCAGTTCCTTGAATGAATTGCGGATCAGGATCAGGCAGAGGATTTCCAGCTGTTTGCCCACGGATTTGGAAAGAGAACAGGGCAGTACGAAGATAAAGCTGATCACCTCCAGCACCAGCACCAAAGTAAATGCTATGCCTACTGCGGCATAGTGGCTGGTAGGAGTCTTGGCTGCAATGACTTCGGACAGCAAACCCTGCCTGCCCAGCTCAATGCCAAGCAGGGCGGCCAGAAAACAGGCTATGAGCAGACCCGCTACAGCCCGTTCCGTTTTTTCGTTTTTCCAGAACGCATGCAGCGGGTCGAAGGCATAGGTAGCCAGTTCATAAATGGAATATCTCATAAAAATTTCACCACTATGATTGTGCAGTCATCTTCCAGCGGAAAACCTTTGCGGTAGGCAGCCACTTCAATGAGAATCGTGTCCGCTATTTCCTGAGCCTGCTTGTGGCTGTTGTCGCGAATAAGTTGTTTCAGACGCTCCTTACCGAACTGCTTGCCTGAAAGGTCGTGCGCTTCCCAGATGCCGTCAGTGTAAAGAACCATGATCTGCCCTTGATTCATGGGGGTCGCGTATTCGCGGTAAGGATAATCTTCATCCACACCGAGAGCCAGCCCTTCGCCCAGAAGTTGATCAAAACGGTCTTCTTCGGGGGTGTAGACCAGTCCGGGGTCATGCCCGGCCCTGATCCAGTTGACGATTCTTTTCTCAGCATTGCAGACGGCCATGAACATGGTCATGAAGTGCCCGGTCTGGGCGCAATCCTTGGTAACAAGGCGGTTGAGTTCCACTGCTGCCTCTACCAGAGTTTTGCCTCGGCCGGAAAGGGCGCGCATGTAGGCCCGGGCACTGGTCATGAGCAGGGCTGCGCTTATGCCATGGCCGGACACATCGCCGATGGCCGTGGCAAAAGTATTCGGGCCGCAGGTGGAGCAGCCTAAAAAGTCATAGTAGTCGCCCCCGGTCTTTTCGGAAAAGGTGCAGCGTGCTCCTATCTCGACTCCTTCCACAACGGGGGAAGCCTGCGGGAAAAGTGACTGCTGGGCTTCATCGGCCAGACTCAGGGCCTGCCTGATCTGGGAATGCTCGCGTAGTTGCGGGACCATGATATTGAAATTTTCAGCAAGGTCGCCAAGCTCATCCCTGGAGTGGAAGTCCGCACGGGCATCCCAGTCTCCCTCACCCACCTTGGTCATGGCTTCTGAAATTTTGCGGATGGGTGTGGATAGGCTCTGGGCCACAAAAAAGGCTACAACCGCGATGGACAGGATTACCGCCAGTGCGATCAGCGAAGTTCCTTCGTACTGGTTGGCAATGCTTTCCCGCACATACTGTTCGGCTTCATCCGCCTCGGCTGTGAATTCGTGAACCGGGGTGATGATGAGAATGGATACGGCTTTGTTTACAGGGCTGTATGTCCACAAGGAAGGGACTCCCTTGTAATTCATCTGCAGAACACCTGAATTCTTTTCATCAACATCTGTGATCAGAGTTTTGAATTCAGGGTTATCTTCGCTCAGCCATTCTTTTTTCGGGGGAGCCTGCCAGAATCGCCCATGTTCAGGGCGGAATCTGTTTTCATCCTGCTCCTCGCCTATCTTACTGATTACCAGCAGTGAATTCTGTTGCTCTTCTTCCCGATACAAAGTCGAGACCATCAGTACTTTTGCTTTCTGGATGTCGGTTGAAATGAGGGCTTTGTTTATGCTCTCCCCAATGGGGATTACCAGTGAAGCAACTCCGATGAATTGACCGTCAGCTCCATAAAGCGGGGCGGTCAACCTGTTGCAGAGGGTTTTTGTGGCTGCATCGGTGGACGGAAGGGTCCAGTTTGCTGTACCCAGCTTGCGGGTTGCTTTGTACCATTCGTGGGTTCTGGGGTCATACTTTCTGGGAAAGGAAGTATGACCCGGATAGCTGGCAACCAGACCGTTTTCAAGGATGATTTCCTGCCAGAGAACGAGATCCTGCAAAACAGCGGCGGATGTTTTGAAATCATCCAGCAGGGGGGTGATTCTGTTGATATCTCTTGCGGCTTGTTCACGGGTCAGATCCCCGGCCAGCCAAAACGAAACATGGTCGAGCGTAACAGGCAGGTCAATGAGGTCTCCGCGCTGGATGTCGGCCATCTGGGTGTGGCTGTTTTTGCGGTTCCCGCTTTTGCCTAAAAGTGCCCGTTTTTTATAGGCAGGGATGTTGATGAGCTCCGGTTTGTCAAAGCTTGTGTTTGGAGTGGTAATGAAAGCTTTTTTCACCTGCGGGGCTGTATCATCATCGTTCAACCGCAGTTCCGCTTCTCCCTGAATGCTGTTGAGGCTGCTTTTGTAAAGTCTTTCCTCAATATTGATCATGACCGCAGCACCCTTGGCCTGATCGGCAAGGGTGCGGGTGGCCCGTTCCAGCAGGGTTACACGGGTCTGGGTCTGCAGATCAGCCCCCAGCTCCTTAAGTGAATTCAGTCCGTGTGTTTTGAGCACGAACAAAGGAGTCAGGGAAAAAGTCAGCAGTACTATGAGCAGTTTCCAGCGGAGTTTCATAAGGGTATTAAAACCTATCCAAACTTAATATTCAATGAAGAAAACGTTTAAAACGTCCGCTTTTTTGGTGAAGTCAGTTCAGCAGTGCTGTAAGCGCGATAACCGCTCCCAGTGAAGGCAGCAGGTTGGCGAGGTTGATTTTCTTGATGTCCAGAATGGTAAGGCTGATGCCGATGATGAGCAGCCCGCCGCAGGCGGTCAGCTGACCGATCATCAGCGGGGAGAAGTATTCCTGAAATGAACCGGCAAAAAGGGTCAGTGCGCCCTGATAGATGACCACCGGGATAAAGGAAAAGAGCACCCCGATCCCATAGGATGAAGCAAGGGCGATGGATGCGAAACCGTCCAGCATGGCCTTGGTGTACAGGATGTCGGTGTTGCCGTTTATGCCTTCCTCCAGTGAGCCGATAATGGCCATGGCACCGATGCAGAAAATAAGGGAAGCGGTGATCATGCCGTCAATGAATCGGGTGTCGCTGGAGCCGACTTTCTTTTTCAGCCATGCGGCCCCGCGTTCGAAAAGGGTATCCAGCCGGAGCAGTTCCCCAAGGATTCCACCTATGATCAGGCTGAAGATGACAACAAGAATATCTTCAACCTTCAAAGACATCTGGATGCCGATGAGCAGCACGCCAAGCCCCAGAGCCTGAAAAATAATCTCCCGGATACGTTCCGGAAACCTGCTGTGCAGCAGGATGCCGATAATGGAACCGCCGATGATGGCAGCACCGTTCACAAGTGAGCCGATGGGAATCATTGGGAATCTCTTTTTTAGAATTAGTGAAAGGAGCAAGAAAATAGCACCGGATCATCCGCTTTACAATAGAGTAAAGTCGTAACTTTTTTACATATGGATAATTAGCGGATATGTCTGGCAGAGCGGCTATAAATGCAGGCCGATCTTGATAATTAACCTTGACAGCTGTAAAGTCATTTAATATTAACAATCCCTCACCTATGCCGGGATGGCGGAATTGGTAGACGCAGCGGACTCAAAATCCGCCGGGTTCACGCCCTTGAGAGTTCGAGTCTCTCTCCCGGTACCAGATAATACAAGGACTTACAGCTTTTGGCTGTGAGTCCTTTTTTATTTGGGCGGTGTTTTGTACAACTCCTGTACAACTTTTTTGGGGTGTGAGATTGAATTTGTGGCTTTTTTGAGCTTATATCTGTCTAAGAAATCCAAAAGAGGGCAGTTTATGAGTATTGATGAAAATGATATTGGGTTTGCCAAGTTGTTGGATGTGTATTGTCCTGAGAAATTTGACACTCATTTGTTGATTTATGCTGAAGGAATGCTGGACTATGCCAAACGTCTTTCCCGCAGAGATAAATATTTTAATATGTCAGTTTGGGGTATTGAAGATCGGGCTTTCGGGAGCCTTTTTCTTTTCCCTCCTCAGATTGTAGAATTAATAGCAAAAGATTCTCCGCTGATTGCTAATACAAAAATTGCTGAATTTGATATGAGCCATACTGCTGAAATTTCAGCCTCGGAATTAGAACAGCTTGAACTTTATCGTCCAATAAAAAATTTGCTTGTCATTATAGCTACGGCCAATGACATCCTTGAAATATACGAGCAAAATAAAGTAGCTCCCAGATCTTTATGTTCCCGCTTGCTGGACGATGTGAATAAATATCACGAATGGGCTTCAAAAGTTCATCTTTCAAAAGCTGAAATAGCCGTTAAAGACAAAGGGCAAAGTAAAAAGAAGTATAAAAGTGGTGCACCTAAGTGGTTTGTTTCTCTCTGCAACCACCATGATATTAACCCAAATCAATCCGCGTGGAGGGTTTGGAGCAACATAAAGAAGTCGTGGTCTCCTGCGACCCCTCTTTCGTTTGATATTTTTGAGGCCATTATTCATGACGGGAAATTATATTACTCTAATATGCGAATGAATGAAAAGGATTGGAATGACTATGTGACAAAAAGAAAAGCATCTTCGATTAGCTATGAAACATTCAGCAATTATTTATCTGACTTCAAAAGTATCATAGAAAAATCATAAATTTTATCAATGCGCTGAAATATTTATAAAAACCTAAAGATCTGAAAGTCTCATACTTTTCAGCACACCTTATCGCTCGGTGCTAGCCTTCACACATCTTAACAAATGTTCGGAGGTTAACACTTATGCCAATCAAAAATTCAAATGAATCCTCAGGGGCGGATCTGGCGATCCTGCACAAAACCCTGCCCCCGATTATCGCCCGTAAAGACATAAAGATATATCTGGGCGGTCTCATCTCCAGCGGCTATCTTGCAAATCTTGATTCGCAAGGTCGCGGCCCGAAAAGTATCAAGAGCGGTAGGCGAGTCGCCTATCTGCGTGGAGACTTGATTTCATGGCTTGAAAACTGGTTGCAGGGGTAAACAGGATGGTTTCCCTCTCATCAGTTTCAGCTATGACGCTTTCTGAAGCCGCATTGTATTATGCGAAGCAAGGCATCCCGGTCTTCCCCTGCACAGGAAAACGTCCTTGTGTTTCCGGCGGATTCAAAAGCGCGACCACTGACGCGAACCAAATCACCCGCTGGTGGCAGCAATTCCCACAGGCGAATATCGGCAGCCCCACCGGGGCGAACAGCTTTGTACTGGATATTGACCCGCCGCATGGTGAGGAGTCCCTTGCCGAGCTTGAACGCCAGAACTCCCTTCTACCTGAAACCTTGACCCAGCGCACCGGAAGCGGCGGACGGCATCTATTCTTTATGAAGCCTGCCGAAATCGAGATCCGCAACTCTGCCAGCAAGATAAGCAAAGGACTCGATATCCGTGGAAGCGGTGGCTACATCATTCTGCCGCCGTCAATTCATGTTTCGGGGAATCCCTATCAATGGATAAACGAAAGCCCTCTCGCTGAAGCTCCGACTTGGCTGATCGAACTGATTTCTTCGGGTGCGAGATCCGGCAGTCTGAAGGCGTCTTCATATGCACAATCCATGCTGAAGGCCGAAGAAGGCACGCGCAACGATTCATTGAACAAGGTCGCTTTTCAGGTCGGGAAGGACATTGCTTCTGGGAAGACCGGAGAGGATTCCGTTAATGACGTTGCTGAAGCTGCCTTAAAAACAGGCTTGGGAGCGCAGGAAATCCAGCGGACCATCCAGAGCGGTGTACTGGCCGGAAAGAAGGTTGTTGAAGAAAGCAATCCCTATTCCGGCATTGCAACCTCGGCTTGGCCTGTCCCAAATCCAAATGTCTTTTACGGTTTAGCTGGTGAATTTGCTGAATTCGCGGTGGAAAAATCAGAAGCTGATCCCCTCGCCGTACTGGCCACTTTCCTTTGTCGATTCGGCGTTGAGGTCGGACAGTTGCCACATATGTTTGCCGGAGAGAAGCAATACAGCCGGATAAATGCGGTGCTGGTCGGGCAGAGTTCAAAGGCCCGCAAAGGCACTTCGTCCATACCTATCCGGGAACTGTTTGCTTTCAATGAAAAAGGATGGGGTTCGGCACAGACATCTTCCGGCCCGCTTTCCAGTGGCGAGGGCCTCATCTATGCCATCCGTGACCCGGAATTGAAATATCAGGTCGACAAAAGCACCGGAGTCGGCGAGCGGATCACCATTGATCCCGGCGTTGAGGATAAACGGCTTTTCATTCTTGATCCAGAATTCGCCGGGGCCTTGGCTTGCACAAAGCGTGAAGGAAACACCCTTTCGACAATCGTCAGAACTCTCTTTGACGGCGGAACCATCGAACCGCTGACCAAAACAAGCAAGCTGGTGGCAACTGATCCGCATGTCGCCATCACCACCCACATCACTTTGCAGGAGCTGCACGCCCGTCTTGATCGGGTTGAGATATTCAATGGTTTTGCAAACCGCTTTCTCTGGCTCTGCGTCCGCAGAACAAAATTGATTCCTTTCCCGGAGCCTTTGGACAGCCAGCGAGTGACGGAGTTTCAAAGGAAGCTCTTCGAGTTGCTGGAATCCGCAAAAGAGCGTTCCCAGATAGATTTTGATTCTGAAGCCCGTAACCAATGGGGCGCGGTCTATCCGCAACTGGCGAAAGAACGTGCGGATTTGCTTGGCTCGGTTCTGAACCGATCCGAAGCATATGTCCGGCGCATTGCGCTCATCTATGCCTTGCTTGATGGCAGCGAAAATGTCCGGCTGCCCCACCTGAAAGCAGCCCTTGCGCTCTGGGATTATTGTGAACAGTCAGCGCGGTTCATTTTCGCCGGATTGGAAAGCGATTCGACCAGCCAGAAAATCATGGAAGCTCTGGAGGAGTCCGGCGGAATGATCGACACTTCCGGGCTGTACAAATTCTTTGGAAACCACATCTCAAAGCAGAAGATGACCGTGGCCCTGAACAACCTCCTAGCCAGCCGGAATATCCGGGTGGAGGAGTCAAAGCCGCAGGGAGGCGGGCGGCCTAGAAAAATATTTTATTTATGCGAAAAAAGCTAATTTTGCGAATTTACTCCCCTGCGTTGTCAGTAAATTCGCAAAGATCGCAAAATTCGCAATGAAAAATAAAAAAGGAGTTTGCTTTTATGCTCGTTCAAAAATTTAAAATCACAAACGCCAATGCCCATTGAATTTTCTTTAACTTATGCGATCTCAGCGGGATTGTAGAGACTTCTACAGGAACTAAGTGGAATTAACGAGAATCTAGAGGATTTTGTCCGGCTCTTGCTAATTCTCTAAAGGATTTCGTTAAACCTCGATTGTTATTGTGGTGTCTGGAGGCAGGACAGGTAAGGTAGTCCCACTTTTTCAAAGCGGTTGACCTTACGCCCTGCTCAGCCTTGGGGCTGAGGGTGACTTATTCTCCTTCGGTTCAACGTGAATTGAAAAACAGATTATAAGGATGGGTGGTTAATGCCCTCAAAGAAACAAATCATTAAAACCTACGTTTCCGACGAGGAATACAATCAGATCAGCGAGACTGCGCAGCAGTGCAGTCTTTCGCTGTCTGCCTTTGTTAAGGCCGTATCGCTGGGACATGAAATCAGAAGCAGCACTGACCAGCAGGCACGCCGGGAGCTTTTAAAGCTTAATGCCGATCAGGGTCGTCTGGGTGGCTTGTTAAAAATGATGATTCTGGACGATGACGAAAACCGGGGCAAAGCGGAAAGGCCGCTTGAAGACATTCGCCGTCTTCAGAACAGACTGCTTCAGAAGGTTCGAAGAATATGATCAGCCGAAGGGTTGCCTGCAAGCCGCAAAACGACAATTACCGCCGACTCGCTGCCTACATTGCCGATGCCAAGCACAAGGGCGAAAAGAGTCTCATGTCATGGTGTGCTGGATGCTGGGCTGGCGACGATTACGAACTGGCCATTCAGGAAGTGCTCGATACTCAGGATTTGAATACACGCACCCGCAAGGAAAAGACATATCATTTGATAGTGTCTTTCAGGCCTGAAGATGAGTCCATCCTTACGCCGGAAACGTACAAAGAGATTGAGCTGGAGTTCTCCAAGGCTTTGGGGTTTGAAGAACACCAGCGGCATTGCGGGGTTCACAAAAACACCAACAACCTGCATATGCACATCGCCTACAACATGATTCACCCGGAGACTTTGAATCGTCATGAGCCATACCGTGACTTTTACAAGCGCGATAGGCTGCATCGTGATCTGGAGCAAAAGTTCGGCTTAAAAGTTGATAACGGCAGGCAAAAGGAAAGCGAACCAAAACGCACAAATGATCGAGCTGCAAGCTATGAAGCCCATTCCGGGCAGCAATCCTTTGATTCATATATAAAGGAACGCAAAGATTTCATTTTGGAGTCCTTGCGCTCCGCGCAAAACTGGCAGAGCTTCCATAAATCCCTAGCGCAAATCGGTATCGAAATCAGACTGCGCGGCAATGGATGCAGCATAAAAGACCTCCATTCCAAAACGGCCATTAAAGCCAGCAGCCTTGACCGGGATTTTTCCAAGCCCAAACTGGAATCCAAGCTGGGCAAGTTCCAAAAGCCTTTCGACTTCAAGGTGGAAGAAAAAGAGCGATACGTTTCAAGGCCGTTGCATAAGTATCGCGGAGAACTGTACGCCGAATACCGCACGGCTATCGAATCCAGAAAGAAAGCATACAAATCCCTGAAGGAAGAGCAGGATGCTCGCTGGAAGAAAATCACCACGTTCTGGAATGAGAAAATAAAGAAAACCAAGAACGACTCCCAGCTTCGGCCCAATAACAAGGCCCGTTTACTTGCGTTGGCGATGGATAGAAAAAGTGCCGAGATCGAAACCTTCAAAAAGAAAATGGCCGTAAAGCGTGCAGCCCTGCGTGAACAAACGCCATTTAGCAGGTGGAACGATTTTTTGAAATGGAAGGCCGAAAACGGGAATGAAGTTGCCTTGGGAATTTTACGCTCAAAGAAGGAGTCCAGCAGCCCAGAAAATAAACCGGAAAGGGATAACCGTGGCAGCAAGCTCTCAAACCTGAAGCGTAAACAAAGTGAAATCAGGCGAGATTCCTCTTTTGTCTGGAAAGATCAACGTCGACTGCTGTCCATTTCCAAAATGCTGCAATTGCAAGCTGAAGAATCCAACCGCAATACAGGCGGCGATGAACAAAGTGTCATGGCCGGACTGACTTGGCGTGTGGATTCATCCGGCAATGTCCTCTACACGCTGAAGAGCGGAGCCATGGTTAAAGACAATGGCGATAAGATTTTCTTCAGCGTTGGTGATTCCGGTGCGGAGCGGGTTGCGCTGGAGCTTGGGCGGATGATGTTCGGGCGGAAGGCTGTTATATCTGGGAATGTGATTGTACGTAAAGAGAGGAATCTAACGAGAACTTAGCAAAATTATGAATGCAGGCGGCCTGCCGGTTGAGAAAAATCACCCCACCTTAACCCGCTCATCCAAATCCTCCATAACTTCCCCCGGCTCAATATCCTGCAGAGATGATTCAGCCACCAGATGCGAGGCATACTGCTGCCCCCACTCGAACATATTTTCCAGAATGGGGATCAGGGTTTTGCCGATGGGGGTCAGCGAATATTCCACCTTGGGCGGCACAACCTTGTATACTTCACGATGCACAATGCCGTCGCTGACCAATTCCTTAAGCTGCGAAATGAGCATCTTTTCCGAAATTCCGATGATGGAATCACGCAATTCCCCAAAACGCATGACCGGATTCTGGCCCAGATAAAATAAAATTTTCGGCTTCCATTTCCCGCCGATGATCATCTGCGACAGCTGAAAGTAACACATAAAATCCTTTTTTCCCGCCCTCTTGGGATAGCACGCCTCATGTTCGACCATATTTTTACCCTCTCCATCTCCATACTTACAAAAAGGTTAGTATCGAACAAAAAAGTAGGTACTTGACCAAAATCAAGCGTAGGCTATTTTTATTGGCAGGTAAAGCGTCGCCCCGATCAGGGGAAGGAGTGGACGCTAAAACAGGCAGTAAAAACATTACACAGGAGCAAAAAATGGATAACGCAAAGCAGATTGAAGCAACCATGGCGGAAGTAGAAAACGATTTCGGTTTCGTTCCGAACCTTATGAAAGAAATGGCTAAAAGTCCGGCAGCACCTCTGGTCTATACCAAAACCGAAGGCATCATGCACGGTGGACATCTTGACGCCATGGAACAGCAGGTGGTGCAGTTGGTTGTTTCACTCTTCAACGGTTGTAACTACTGCTCCAGCATGCACAGTAAATTTTCTGAAGTAAACGGCGTGAGCCACGAAGATGTCCTCGCCATTCGCAAGGGCGAAACTCCCAAGGACAAACACGTAGGCGATCTGGTCTGGATCACCACAACCATTCTGGAAAAACGCGGTCACCTCAATGATAAGGAAATCGAAATTGCCGAAGGTATGGGGATCGACAGACCGCGCATCTACGAGATCCTCGCTCAGGTAGGCCGTAAAATGCTTGCCAACTACGCGGTTCACATCATCAATCCTGAACTCGACGATGAATTCGTTTTTGTCGAATAACACAGCAAAAACCGGACATGCTCCGGGGGTAAACGGGGCATGTCCGAGAATAAGGAATTCAAAGATGAAAGTTGAACAGGCTGTCGGGCTTTTTCATGGCAGGAAAAAATACAATTGCGCTCAGGCGGTACTCAAGGCCTATCAACCGGAATCAGGTATTTCTGAAATGGCAGTGCAAGCAGCTTCCATGGCCGGAGGCGGAAGAGCTGTAGGAGGAACCTGCGGGGCTCTGCATGCAGCCATGATTCTGCTTGATGATCCCACAATTGTGGACCGGGTCAAGCAGGAATTTTCCAAAACAGCAGGCTCGACTATTTGCCGGGAAATCCGCTCATTCAGGCGTATCAACTGCCGTGAATGCGTGGCCCTTTCAGCCGCTCTTGTCAGCCAATATGCAAAGGACCTGCGCCCGGATGATCCCGACTATATTTCCAATCTTAAAGAACGAGAACAGGTTCTGCTGCCCATGCAGGCTGTCAGCGGCAACCTGAGACAATAATTTTATAAGGAATCAATTATGAAAATACTCGGTATCAGCGGCAGTCCGCGTAAAAAAGGCTCAACGTCCGAGTTGGTTCAGACCGTCCTTGAAGCCACCGGGCTGGAGACTGAATTCATATCACTGGGCGGCAAGAAAATTTCCGCTTGCAAATATTGTCTGGCCTGCGCCAAAGACAACGTCTGCAAAGTTAAAGACGATATGTATAAACTGCGCGAAAAACTTCTTGAAGCGGACGGATTCGTCATCGGCGGCTGCAATATGTGGTCTACCCTGAATGGCTACACCCACAATTTTATGGAACGACTCTTCCAGTTCCATCATCAGGGTAACAATCCCCTGCGTGGCAAACCTGCGGTGGCAATAGGTGTCGGCGGCGGTGATGGAAATCCCCCGGCACAGGAACTGTTGAACAGGTTTAAGATGTTCGGTTTCAATACTGTCGGCTCAGTGACTGCCCAAGGAGATTTTGCCTGCTATTCCTGCGGTATCGGCAATAAATGCGATATCAGCCTCGTCTGCGGTCTGGATGAAAACGGCGATGTGGATATGAACTGCAAGCCAAACCTCAACAAACAGCCACAGGTGCTCAAAGAAGCCAAACAACTCGGTAAATTACTCAAAGGAGCGGTTTGCATTTAACAGCTTTCCAGCCATAAAACAGGGCGCAGAAAAATATTCTGCGCCCTGTTTTGCTTTGCAACTTTTGTCGGATACATACAAACCCAGCAGATGCTATGGAACGGTAACCGAAAGGAGATCATTCATGATGCAGGAACTTATCACCACCCTTGAAAAGCTCACCCCGGCTGAAGGGTACGGCAGCACCCATCTACCGGAAGTAGCTGTTTTCCGCGCCCAGAAGAATGTCCCGACCATGCCGATTATTTACGAGCAGACCATCTGCATTGCGGTTCAGGGACGCAAGATCACCCGCACTGCGGACCGGGTTCTGGAATACAACCCGGAACATTTCGTGGTCGTTCCGACCATCATGCCGTTCGAGTGCGAGACCATCTATACCGAAGAAGAGCCGTTCCTCGGTCTTGCCGTGGACATAGATTTTTCCGTGGTGCAGGAGATCATGGATATGCTCGGCGACAAGTTCAGCGAAGCCAGCATGTCCATGGAGCCGAGTCCGGGCATGTATCTGGAAAAATTCGACTCAAAAATGCAGGAATCCTGTTTGCGGTTGCTGCGAAGTCTTGAAAATGAAAGTGACGCTATGGTGCTGGGGCGCCAGATGATCCGCGAAATCTACTACCGCACCCTCATGAGCGAAAACGGACATATCCTTGCTTCCGCAGCAGGTGGCGAAAGCGCATACGCCAAAATAGCCAAGGCCATCCGCACCATTCATGACAATTACGCAGAGTCACTGGATGTCGCCCAGCTTGCCAAGACCGCCAGCATGAGTCCGCGCTCCTTCCAGCGTCATTTCAAAGCCGCCACAGACTGCACCCCCATCCAATACCTGAAGCGCATCCGCCTTGACCGCGCCCGGCACCTGCTGGTGCGCAAAGGCTTGCAGGCCAATGTAACCTCACACATGGTCGGCTATGAAAGTACATCCCAGTTCAGCCGTGAATTCAAAGGCTACTTCGGCTACCCGCCAAGGGATGCGCATAAGGCTGTAATTCCGGGCTTGGTACGTTAGGTCAATTTGATGCGCTATTTTACAAAGTGCTGCGGTCTGCAAATGCATCAAGGGTTGCGGCCGGAAGTTGCTCCACAGCCGCATCAATGCGTTTAATCATTACCTCCCGGTCATGGGGCAGGTTGCCGCTGACACTGACCAGATTATTCATATGCGAACCGTAAAAAAGGCAATCCTCTACTTCCAATTTGCGCAATAACTCACGTTCTTCTTCCAGCATTTCCCGCTCGGTGGGCGGGACGAACTTTCCTGCATTATGCAGTGTTTCAAGATTGCTGCCGGGGAAAATTCCCAAGGGAATTACCGAAATAAGTTTCGGGGCCGTAGCATTCAGTAACGCTGCGGTATCACTTGCGCTTTTCATACCCTCATTCAATCCACCCATGCCCAGCAGGATCAAGGCCATGTAGCTGATGCCCACTTCTTTCAGTTTACCCAGATTGGAATAAGCCTGTTCGGAATCATAGCCTTTATTCATAATTTTCAGGGCCGCGTCATTGCCAGACTCAAGCCCTACATAAAGATCATTTAACCGCAATTCCTTCAGCCTCTTAAGCTCATCCAAATTCTTGCCTTTCAGGTTGCGCACCGAAGAATAGGTAGAGATCGTTTCCATCTCCGGGAAGACTTCAATTATCCGGGTCAGGATCTGCTCCAACCTTTTCGCGGGTAGTGCAAAAGGGTCACCGTTGACCAGAAAAATACGGGGTAGCCGGGGATAAGTGCGCCGTAACTCCTGAAGATCCTCCTCAATATGCTCCATACTGCTGATTGAAAAATCCACATCTTTATACATGGTGCAAAAAGTACACTTATTATGGGAACACCCGGCAGTTATCTGCAATAGCGGGGTGCGCGCCTCAAGAGGATGTCTGTAAACCGGACCTGTATAATGCATGTCTGCTCCTAATCAATACGTTCAAGCTTGAAGACAACGGGACGCACGCCGTCATTGCAACAGGCAATCATTTCATTTTCTCGTTTCATCCAGCTGCCGTTAAAAATTTCACCGCCGCCAAGACAAAAAGCAAAAACGTAGCGGTCAATCGCCGCCCATGCCTCAGAGCAGAATCCATGCGGTTTATCCGGCATGGGACCGCGTACTACGAATTCCTGCCCTTCCCTAAGCATTTCGCAAGGCCCTACAGCGGGATGCTTGCAGAACTCACGGGCAAAATCTTCATTAAACATTCTTCGGATTACGGTAATTTTACACATAGACATGGTTAGTTCTCCTTGTTTTAAATATTCAACTTCGAGAAGTTTCGAATTACGTAAATAAAAATTATGGTGCCGCTACCGACACCACAAAGCACATCATTAATTGTCAGCCATGCAGAAGCCCAAAACTAACTGATAAAATCTTTCATCAATTCTACAGCCTCGGTATCCACCCAGAAAAGGACATTTTTGCCCTTGCGTTCCTTATGGATCAGTCCAGCCTGCCGCAACTCCTTGAAATGGTGCGACACGGTCGAAGGTGCCAGTTCAAGCAGAGTGGAAAATTCCCGCTGGCAATTGGCGTCTTCTTCCATGGTTTCCTCCACCGGGCCATCGGTATAATGCTCGATAAGGGCCTTATAAATGCGCAATCGATAAGGATTGGACAAAGCCTTGAACATTGCGGCCACATTTTTAAAGTCAGCTTCAGGTATATTCGTTTTGTACTTCGACATGTTTCGAACTATAATTATCAGAGTTTAAATGTCAACCTTTTTCCCCTTTGGCAGAAATGTGCATCTTTTCGGCAGCTATGTTCATTCAAAAATAATCTCGTCATGGTCATATTAAATTCAACGCTGAGGACGGAAAGCATCCGTCACAACTTGAATCCCAAAATATCCGAGGAATAAAACTATGACCATGACCCGCAGAAAAGCAATGAAAGTAATGGCCGCCGGAGCAGTGGCTGCATCCGTAACAGCTACCATGCAGCCCACATTCGCACTGGCTAAGCGCAATATTTTCGAACCCGTGACCATCGGCAACCTGAAGATCAAGAACCGCATCTTCAAGGCCGCCACATCCTACGATCTGTCCGACCACCACGGACGTCCCTCTCAGGACTGGATCGACACCTACGTGGAAGCAGCAGAAGGCGGCCCCGGCATGATGGTAACCGATGTGACCTACGTGGAATTTGACGACCGCCCCAGCCACGCGGACCTTTCCATCCACGACGACAGCCAGATTCCCGCATTCAAAAAAGCAGTGGACGCAATCCACAAGGCCGGATCAAAAGTCTGCATGCAACTCGGCTGGGCCGGGTCCATGACCATCACCGGATACCGCATCAAGGAACGTGAAGTCTGGGGTCCCTCCAAAGTGCAGCACCCGCTGACCAAGGTCACCCCGACCAAAGCCATCTCCAAGGAAGAGATAAAGCACGTGGTCAAGACCATGGCCGACGGAGCACTCCGGGCCAAGAAAGCAGGCTTTGATGCTATCGAACTGCACTTCTGCCACAACTTTATGCTCAGCCAGTTCCTTACTCCCTATTACAACAAAAGAACTGACGAGTACGGCGGCCCCATTGAGAACCGCGCCCGTCTGCACTTTGAAATCACCGAAGCCGTGCGCAAGGCTGTTGGCCCGGATTACCCGGTACTCGCCAAAATCCATGGCCGCGACTATCTGGAAAAAAACGGCATGACCATTGATGAAGGGTTGTTCTTTGCCAAGGGTCTGGAAAAGCGCGGCGTCACCGCCCTTGAAATCAGCGGTGGTAACCTCGTAAACGGCTTTGATACCATGCCATGGCGCGGCGATCTTGAAGACGAACCCCAGAACCAGACCTATTTTGCTGCGGATGCCCGAAAATATTCCAAAACCGTCAAGCTGCCGCTGATCCTCACCGGAGGCAACCGCCGCATGGAGATCATGGAAAAAGAACTGAACACCAATCCGCACATCGTGGCTTTTGGGCTCTGCCGGACTCTGCTTTCCGAGCCTGATCTGGTCAACAAATGGAAGGAAGCCCCTGAAACACATGCCCAGTGCGTGGCCTGCAACGAATGCATCGCCAACTACGGGCAGGGCCCCACTGTTTGTGTGTTGAATTAAGATGCTCCGGCGGCCCTTTCGGGGAACCCTGTCGGGGGCCGCCTCCAGCGGGGCCAAAGAACCCTTTTGGAAAAGGGTTCTTTGGACTCTCCTAAAACCTTTAATAGGCTTCGCCACCAATGGATATAACGAAATGAAAAATATGCTTAATTCATATGATCCCTGCAACGGGGAACTGGTCGGCAGTGTTGAGATCACCCCTGTTGAAAACATAAGCGATGTTGTTTCCACTGCCCGTTCTGCCTCCAAGGAGTGGGGAAGCAAATCCATCAACGAACGGGCCGAAATCGTCAGCCGCGCTTTTTCCGGCCTTGAACCGCATATCTCTGAACTTGCGGAACTGATCAGCCGGGAAATGGGCAAAGACCTGCGCCGCTCCGGGGGCGAAGCTTCCGGCACAATCTACGGCGGTTCCTACATTGCCGACTCCGTGAAAGCAGCCCTGCAAACACGCCGGGTCAGCAATGAAACCCGTGTGGAATACAAGCCGCTGGGAGTTGCGGCGGTAATCTCACCGTGGAACTATCCTCTGGCCATGGCCAACAACCTGATCGTTCCCGCTTTGGTGGCCGGAAACACGGTTGTGTTCAAGCCTTCGGAAGAAACCCCGCTGGTGGCAGGGCAGTACGTTGAAATTTTGAACCGCGTTCTGCCTGAAGGAGTGTTAAACATCATCTTCGGTACTGCCGAGCAGGGCAAGACTTTGGTTGAAAGTGATGTAAACATAATCGCCTTCACCGGATCAATGGCTGCGGGCAAGGACATCATGCGCCGCGCATCCGGAGGACTGAAACGGCTGCTCATGGAGCTTGGCGGCAATGATCCCATGATTGTGTTACATGATGCCAATATTGAATCCGCAGCACGTTTCGCAGTAGCCAGCAGCTTTGAAAATGCAGGCCAGATGTGTACCTCAACCGAGCGAATCTACGTGGATGAACGTATTGCCGATCCATTCGAAGCACGGGTAGTAGAAATTGCATCCGCATACCGGGTTGGGCCATGGAATGAACCGGGAGTCAATATCGGTCCTATTGTCAATGCGACTCAGCACGCTAAGATTGTCGAGCACATCAAGGATGCTGAAGACAAGGGAGCACGCATACTCCTCGGCGGATCAAATCAGCCGGAACGCTACATTAATCCCACTGTAATTTCCGGCATGACTCCTGATATGCTCATGGAGCAGGACGAGACCTTCGGCCCCGTTGTCGCCATCAGTCGATTCAGCGATGTAGAAGATGCCATTTCCCGTGCAAATGACAGCGACTATGGACTCGGTGCGGTGGTCTACGGAAAAGAGAATGCCGAAGCGGTAGCGGATTGCCTTGAGGCCGGAATGGTCGGTATCAATCAAGGTGTCGGCGGTATGGGCGATGCCCCGTGGGTCGGGGCCAAGATGAGCGGGTTCGGTTTTCACGGTTCAGCCGAAGGACACCGCATGTTCGCCCAGACTCGTGTTGTGAACAGTTAGCCTTCGGCGACCCTGCCGGGGACCTTAAACCCTTTTGGGAAAAGGGTTTAAGAATCCCAAAACTTTTTATTAGGGCTTCGCCACTGATAATTTCAAACCGTCATTTAATTTACTCAGAGGTAGAAAATGACCGAGATTTTAGAAAATTACACCGGATTTGAACAAGGCCCCATCCGCCCTCCCAGTGAGGCCGGGAGCTTGCTTCTCCGTGTTTCCCGCAATTGTCCGTGGAACAAATGTACTTTCTGCGCTATCTATAAGGGCCAAAAATTTTCCAAGCGACCTGTTGAACACATCATGCGCGACATTGATATTGTGCATGGTTATGTGGAAAAAATGCTTGAGCTTCAGGGATCATCCCCTTTCAGCCGCTTTGAGCAGCTCAAGAATCAGCCGGACTTTGATGCCCACGCCTTTCATGCTGCCTACAATTTCGTCAGCAACGGCATGAAATCCATCTTCCTGCAGGACGGCAACAGCTTTGTACTAAAACCTGATGAGCTGGTGCGCATTCTGGAGCATGTGCGCTTGCGCTTCCCGGATGTGGACCGAGTCACATCCTATGCCCGCTCAAAATCCATCGCCCGTATCAGTGACGAAGACCTGCTGCGTATTCGTAAGTCCGGGCTGAACCGTATTCATATCGGCATGGAATCCGGTTCCGATGCGGTGCTGAAAAAGGTCAAAAAGGGAGTGGACAAGGAAACCCAGATCATTGCCGGGCAGAAGGTAAAACTCTCGGGCATGCAGCTTTCCGAATACTGGATGCCCGGGCTTGGCGGGCGCAGTCTTTCCCGTGAGAATGCATTGGAAACAGCCGACGCCCTCAACCAGATCAATCCCGACTTCATCCGTCTACGCACTCTGGCCCTGCCTTTTGGTGCTCCTATTACTGAAGAATATAAGGCCGGAGAATTCGATAAAATGGGCGAGGTGGAAACAGCACAGGAACTGCTGCTTATGCTCGAAGCACTGGACGGCATCAGTTCCACAATCCGCAGTGACCATGTGCTCAATCTCTTTCAGGAAGTGGACGGTAACATACCGGAAGACAAAGAAAAAATAATGACACCCATCAAAGACTATCTGGCTCTTCCGGCTGAAGAACAGATGCTCTTTTCCATCGGTCGCCGCACTCGACGTTTTGCACGCTTCACGGACCTGCAAAATCCTGAACTGCGCAGCAACGCACAAAGGATGTGCGCTCAACTGGGAGCTACGGCTGAAAATATGGATGAAATTGTGGAACGGATTACGAAGCAGTTTATATAGGCAAGAATCAGTTCATAACA
This sequence comes from Desulfovibrio sp. JC010, assembly GCF_010470675.1. Taxonomy (NCBI): domain Bacteria; kingdom Pseudomonadati; phylum Thermodesulfobacteriota; class Desulfovibrionia; order Desulfovibrionales; family Desulfovibrionaceae; genus Desulfovibrio; species Desulfovibrio sp. JC010. The sequence continues at coordinate 166,830 of NZ_VOIQ01000010.1, read as the reverse complement.
TCCGGCACTTACTGAAAGGTAGTGCCGGATGTTATTTACAAAGAACAGATTTCTGCTGACTGCCATACTTTGGGAATCAGATTTGATCACCGGAAACTAACTGCGGTCGGTAAACACCGGACGGATGGGCCTTGGTTCTTTTTCCCTTAACTATTACCCGGACATACCCATCTCCATTTTTCGAAGGATACAGCGCCGAGCATTGTTTGCCGTTTTTAGCCCACATGCCGGACCATTCTGAACAATACAATCCTTCATCAGTAACATACCAGATCCCGGTATCCAGTTCTTCACCCCAATCGCCCCATGCCTTGCCTTTCAGGGTTCCATCCGGGGCTTGGTACATCATGTAATGGTACTTTGCTAACGACTCTTCCATTGTTTTATCTTTCAGGAGAGTTACGATTTCTAATTTAGTCAGTGGCTGAATCCCCTTGTCTGCCATGGTTCGTACAAGTTTATCAGCATCCGAACCATAACCAACGGCAGGCAACAAACCAAGAACAAGCACCGACACGAACAGCAACATAAATTTAAATTTCATTTTTACTCCTCAAATTTAATTGCAATAACACAGAGCTAAAATATTCGCCGTAATACAGGCATATTCTTCATAATATTTGCAGTTATCCACGACAAAACCAGCCCGACGACAAATGAAATCGTGAACTTGCTAAAAACCGAGAACTGATAAGGAATCAGAAAATAAGCAGTCCAGAAAACAAAATACATATGCACGTAGTAAATGGCGTATGAACAGCCTGCGAAATTTTTCCAGACTCTGGTCTCTCTGTTGAGCAGTTTTTGAAAAATTGCGATCAAGGACATGGTCGTGCTAAGACAGAACAGGTTGAACAGGCAGGCATATCCACCTTTCAAAAGCGGGGTTGTCTGGGTCTCCAACGGTATCGCCAAACGATAATTGATAAAACAATATGCGCTTACCAAAGCCAAGACAGTCCAGCTGATAGCGCGGGGACTATAACCTTGCGGGGTGAACCAACCTTGTTTTTCTGCATAGATACCCAGCGCAAAGTAGGAAAAAAGGCCGATAATCTTAACAGGCTGGAAGCTGAGCACATATGTTTTGTTAAACCAGTAGTCGGGAGAAAAAAACAGGCTCATGAACAGGAAGGCTGCGCTGGTAAAAACGAGAAATCCGATAAAAAGCAACAGAGACGGCTTTACTGCTTGGTTTTCTTTCTGCACCAGCTCCGGCTTGATTTTAGCTGCCAGCAAAGCAAGCAAAAAGAAGAGGAGTAGAATCCCCAGAAACCAATACTGGACCTGCTGGTACATCTTTCCCCAGAAATCATTCATCCAGAATTGCCCTAACGAAACAGGCACATTGCGTGTGAAATAAGTCATGTATGCTATGGGTGGTCCCAGAAGCAAAACTCCGGCAACCCACGGCACGGTAATTCTGATCTGCTTATCTTTCCAGAAATGAGCCGCACCTTTGCTGCGAAGCGAGGTGTAAGCAAAATATCCGGCACAGAAAAACATTACCGGCATAATAAAAACATCAGTCAAAAGTACCATCACAGTGAATACAAAACTGCGCTGCGGATCAAGGACATACCACCAGTTCGGTGCGTATGCCATGTAGCATAAGGCCGCATGGAACATGACCACCAGCCCGATTATAAACGCGCGCAAATTATCAATAAAGTACAACCTGTTGCCACCACCCATAACTAAACCTCCTAAAAGAAATTCATGACTAAATTATGTATACCAGTCGGTATAGTTGCTAATCAAAAAAATACGCAGCCACCAAGTGACCGCGTGTTATGGATCAGCTCCCGATTCCGTATAAAAAATTCTTAACTATAAAATCGACCTTTGTATCTGAAAGGTCTGTAATTTCATTCAGATACAAAGCTATATACTGATGCACAATGCCGATAAAGGTTATTGCGTGGCCCATGCAGATATTATCCGTAATCTGATCATTATCCTTTAAAGCTTCAGCAAACAGTCCCTGCATAATCAAATAGGGAGCTGTAGCCACCTTTTCAATAATTCGTACCGGATCTCCATCCTTAGGCCCGAAAACCATGGCCAACTGCATTCGGTAAAAGTCTTTGTTTTCCTCGGCAAAATTGAAAAATGCTTTTGCAACTTTGGTCAGGCTTTGCTCAAGGTCATCTTCATACCGGGCCGCTGCGGAAATATCGCGCACCAATTCCTGATAGTAGCGATCAAGAAGGACTTCCAAGAGGCCTTTCTTACTGCCGAAATAATGATACAAAGTAGGCTTTGTGACCCCAGCCTGCTTGACGATTTCCTGCACCCCGGTTGCTTCATAACCCTTTGATCCAAAGAGCTTCAACGCGCATGCAAGTATCTTTTCTTTATTGTCCATGTCGCTCGTATACCGATCGGTACAGAGGTTGTCAACATGGCAATAAAATCTAAAATTCCGCCCAGATTATTAGCCTGAGCGGAAACTTCTGTACAATAGCAGCCTACAGCTTTTCCAGTTCATCCAGCAGCTGGATTACTTTCAGGGATTCGGCAGCACCGGTAGTGCCGCGCATACTGATCACAACCTGAATTGTTTCCAGAATTTCTTCTTTAGTGGCCCCCAGCTCAATGGCTCCGGTAGCCTGACCGAGCGTGCAGTTTTCACAACCCACAGCAAGGCCGATCCCCAGAGCCATCAGCCGTTTGGTTTTTGAGTCGATGGCACCGTCTTTATAGGCAATTTCCACCATTTCGATCACATTTTTTCCCGCTTCCGGCATTGTTTCCAGAAATTTACCAAGGTTCTCTTTGCGTTTTTCGTTTTTTTCAATCTGACTTTCACTCATTGAATTTTCTCTATTTTTAAACCGATCGTTCTGTAATTGTTCAAAAAAAATGGTCACACTTAAAGACATTGTCACGACTCAAGTGTTCCCATTACCAGTTCCACAATCTTCCGCGCCCTGTCTTCGTCTTTACTCAACTCCGCAGAGACAAGCATGCCACGAATATTATTCAACAAAAAATCCGTCAGCAACGCAGGGTCCTTACCTTTGGGCAACTCTCCATTGTCAATGGCAGCCTGGAGACAATCCCAAAATGCTTGCTTGAACACTTTTTCATGGACAGCAAGCCGTTCCACAGCATTGCTTTCGAGCAAATTAATCCCGACAGTTGCTTTCAGGGTCAGGCAACTCTTGTAATCTTCAGAACAGGTGTACTGAATCCGCTCTGCAAAAAAGGCCCGGATATTCTCAAGCCCAAGCGGTTCGCGTTTCAGGATTTTGCCCAGCTTCTGCCATGCGGTAGCGGCATAATGGTCAAGGCAGGCAGCAAAAAGCCCGGCTTTGCTGCCGAACTCTTTGTACATGCTGTGTTTGTTCAGTCCCGTTGCTGCCACCAGATCAGCCAGAGAGGCGGCATTGTAGCCTTTTCTCCAGAATATTTCCGTTGCCGCATCAAGGACTTTTTCCCGGTCATATGCCTTTGGTCTTGCCATATGCTTTCTTATAAACCGATCGGTCTGAAACTGTCAACGTGGTTTGCGAACATACTTTCGCTACCCGGAAAACTTTCCTGCAAGGCAGGATTCAACCATTCGCACCAGCAGCCCGGATACTTCCTGCTTACTCAAAGGCAGCGAAGATGAAATCATACCATGTCCATCAACTGACATAATCAGCACAGACGCAGCCTTGATTGCGCAGTCACGATCTTTGGCGAAGGGGGCCAGCATTTCTGCATAATCTTTCACGTAATGCTGATAAAAGCCGTGCAGCTGGTTTTTGATTTCCTCATTGCGATCCGCGATTCCCCAGAGTTCGCGGATAACTTTCCCGATTTCGGAATCACCGTAATTAACTCCGTAATCCACCAGAAAACGGATTATCTCATCCTTGCCCTGCGGATTCTGCGCTGCAAGTTCCTGCTGATAATGCTCGGCGCATTGTCCGAAATAAACATCACCCAAACCGATCAGCAAGGCGGTTTTGTTCTTGAAGTAATATTGCAGATTCCCCAAAGCCATGCCCGCTTTGGCAGCGACCTTACGCATGGATAAACCCTGCTCCCCATGGTCACGGAGAATTTCAAGGGTGCTCTCAATAATCAGCGCGACTTTGGGACTCACTTTTTTGGGACTGCATTCTGACAAAACTTGCTCCTTTGGCTTGAAAACACTGGGCCTAAACTTGGCCGCTCATACCTTCGCTGTCAAGTTCAGGAAATTGTAACCTGAAAATTTTGCGCTTGGGGATTGACAATCTAGTACACCAGACCTAAATACAATCTTAGTACAAATGACCTAGTCAACTGTACTAAAAAATTAATCCAAACAAAACCTCAAAACAGGAGCAAGTCATGAAAGTCCTCAGCATACTGGGCAGCCCCAGAAAAAAAGGAACCAGCAGCCGTATCGCAAAATCTTTCACCACTGTGGCCGAGCAGAACGGAGCTGAAGTGCAGGAATTTTATCTGAACGGCATGAATTACAAAGGGTGTCAGGGCTGTGAAAAATGCCACTCCAAAGACGATAAGTGCATTCTCAAGGATGATTTGACCCCGGTGCTGGACGGTATGCGCGAAGCTGACATCATCGTCTATTCCACACCCGTTTACTATCTGGATGTCTCCGGCCAGTTCAAAACATTTCTGGACCGCACGTGGTCCCACATTGATTACCAGCCCGAAAAGACAAATCCCTATATTTCACGCCTTCCAGAAGGAAAAACTGTCATATTTGTTGTGACTCAGGCTGACGTAGAGGAAAACCAGCGCGATGTTGTGGAGCGGCAACAGCTTTTGGCCGATCTTTACGGCTATGATTTTAAGGTTATCCGTGCCGCCGGACTTTCCATGGGCAGCCCGGATGAGGATGTCTCCACTTTTGAGGCTGAAGCAACCAAACTTGCTCAGGAACTTATTCCCATAAACAGCTAAGCAGGAATTCATGAACCGAAAAAACTCATTGCAGCACGAGGTCCGGACCTGTCCGGGCCTTATCTTTGATACACTCAAAATGTTGCCATTGTGATTTCTCTCAGGCCTTCTTTGTGTCGCATTTGAACATTTTTATGCCGCATACGCCACTTATGAAAAGTAATGCAACATGTAAAATTTCAAAAATGAATTGGGCAAGACAACAAGAACAATGTGCAAAAGGGAGTGGATAATGAACGATCTGAACAACAAAAAATTGCAGGCTGAAAATGAAATGGACGAAGTGATCAAAAAAAGGATCTACGGCAACGGTGCCACAGAAATGACTGAAGAATTGCGCCGGAAAATGATTGAAATCCTCGGGCAGTGCAAGGACATGGTCATCTGCACCACCCGCGAAGACGGCTGGCCGCAGGCAAATACCGTAGGCTTTGTCAGCATGGAAGAGCACATCTATTTCGAGACCTTTACAAAGTCATCCAAGGCACTCAACATCGCCCGTGATAACCGTATTTCCATAGCCATTTCACCTTTCTATGAAAACGTCGCCAACGGTTGCGGTATTTCGCTGGCAGGTTACGCAGAGCCGGTCACAGACGAGGAGACTGCGAAGGAATGCACCCGCTTGCTGCTCGAAAAAATGCCTGAACTGGCGGATATTACTTACAATGACGGCGATCCGGTCTTTCCTGATCCCAACATCACCAAATACCGCATCATTCCCACCGTGATTTCCATTCTTGATTTCGAAAAAGGATTCGGACACGCAGACCTGGTTGTGACGGGGGAATAAAACATGACTGAACTGAGCACAAAAAGAGATTTCAAGGCCGAAATGACCGAAATCATGGCCAACTGGAACCCTACAGGCGAACCCGCCAAGTTGAGCGACGAAATTCGCGCTCTCATACTCGACATGTTTGCCCGCCAAAGCGAAATATCCCTCGCCACTGTGCGGGCCGACGGCTGGCCGCAAGCCAACGTAGTTGATATCTGGAATCTCGGCCTGACCCTGTATTTCCAGACCCACGAAGCCGCTTCCAAGGCACAAAACATTGAACGGGACCCGCGCATATCATTCACGCTCACGCCCTCCTTTGACCACGACTTTGGAAGGATGCAGGGCATCACCATGGCCGCCCGCGCTGAAAAGGTCACCTGCAAAGCGGAAATCGGAGACCTCTACCACCAGTTTCTTACCCGGCTTCCCCATATGAAACAGTTCGCCAAGTACGAAGGCGACACCGCCTATCCCGGAGAGGGAATGGCCGTGTATCGCATCCGCCCTGAAATGGGCTGCGTTCTGGACTTTACCAAGGGTTATGGTCACTGGGATTATGTCCGATTTGATGCTGACGATTTTCAGGAATGGCAAGAAAGACAGACTCAGTGGGCAGATAAATAAAAACTTTGTGCAAAACTCAGGTCCGACCGGATTAAATTCGGTCGGACCTCAAAAAACAATTAATATATTTAACAAGTCTGGTTGTATTTCCGCCTGTACAGGTTCGGGGTAAGCCCGGTACTTTTCTTGAAAACCCTGCTGAATGTACTGCTGTCCTCATATCCAACCAGATAGGTGATTTCATCAAAGGTTTTTCCGCCCAGTTCAAGAAACCGTTTGGCCTTTTCCACTCTGATCCGCTGAATGCACCGTCTGGGGGAATCCCCGGTAATATCCTTGAACCGCCTCTCGAATGTCCGGCGTGACATGCCGACTTTTTCCGCAAGCTGCTCCACTGTGACATCTTCACTGAAGTTATCTTCAAGCCAGAACTGGATGTCCAATATCTGCTTATCTCCATGGGATTTATCAAAGCGGAATGTCGAATACGGGGACTGTGAAATCCTGTCCGCATCCATGAGCATGACCCGTGCGGTCTGATGCGCCACCTCCCAGCTTACGTATTTTGCTATGAGGTAAAGGGAAAGATCGCCCCCGGCATTGGCCCCACCCGTGCAAAACATATTTCCTTCATCAGTGATGATTTTATCCGGTTTCAAACGCACCGCCGGGAATTCCTTGCGAAAACGATTCACATAGCCCCAATGGGTCGTTGCGGTCTTGCCGTCAAGTAATCCGGTCTTTGCCAGCAAAAACGCACCAAGGCAGATGCTGGCAATATGCGCCCCCCGTGCGTGAGCCGTCATAATCCATTCAACCTCTTCCGGCCGCAATGCTTCCGATGCGTCCGAGGGTGGAATAAGGATGGTCTCGCTGTCCTTCACGTCTTGAATGGAGCCGTCCGGCTTGAGTTCAAGACCATCATAAGTCTGCACCGGATTGCCGTCGATGCTGACCGTCTTGACCTCGAATAGTGGCTCAGGTTCCCTGTCGTTTAAAATATTCCAATATACCCCGGCCCCCTTGAATGCATCCAGAGGGATTGCCAGAGATGAAAGCATAAACCTGTGCGGCATCAAAATAGTTATTTTCCTCATCGCGTTTTCCTCATGACGCATTAGAACATTTTTATGTCGTATACGCCACTTTTCTTTTTGATCGCAAATGGGGATTCTAATTACATCAAACGCAACCACCCTAACCCGGATAAAGGAGAAAACTATGACCACCCACACTGCTTCCCATTTCATGGAACAAGGCTTTTCCTGATCTGAATCAGTATTGCTGGCCGTGAGCCAGAAAATCGACATTGAAAGCGACATTATTCCGGGCGTAGCCACAGGCTTAAGTGGCGGCATGGGCCTTACCGGGACCGTATGCGGTGCCGTCTCCGGTGCTGTAATGTCAATCGGCCTTGTACAAGGCCCTGCTGAAAACAAACAGATATGGTATCAAAATATGACCGTGATTCAGGAGTTCCGCCGTCGATTCGAGGCGGAAATGAAAACCATCCAGTGTCGCGAACTGATTGGTGTGGATTTGACTGATCCAGAGCTTTTCGCAGAATATATAGAATCGGAGACCCCAAAAACCGTATGCGTTCCGGCTGTAGATACGGCCTATCGCATTGTACTGGAATTGCTTGATTTAGATTCCTGAACACAACTATTAATAAAGCAGAACCTGTCCATCCAATAGATCAAGCAGGTTCTGCTCTCATCAAGACAAGAGCAAGGAAATGACAAGCACATTTAAACGCCCCAAAGTAATCACCATCAACCCCATTACCGGATGTGACAAACACAGCCCCGGCTGCAAGAACTGCTATGCCCTGCGCATGATTCCCAGACTGCAAAGTTTCGGAAACCCAAAATATAAAAACGGAGCAAAGATCACCTGTCATCCGGGTGTTATGGAAGCGGTGCTCAAAAGAAAAAAGCCGACCTTCTACTTTGTAAACAGCATGTCGGACACCTTCCACAAGGATGTTCCGGTTGAATTCCTGCGCGAAATTTTCACCATCATGAATCAGGCTCCGCAGCACACTTTTCATTTCCTGACCAAACGGTCCACCCGGCTTGCCGAGCTGGCCCACGAATTCAACTATACCCCGAACATCATGCCCGGAGTAACCGTTGAGGCCAACCAATACCTCTACCGCATTGAAAACCTAAAAAAGGTTCCCGCAACAGCACGGGCAGTGACATTTGAACCGCTACTTGACGGCTTGCCGGACCTTATCCCCCAAATGCTGGAGGACATAGACTGGGTTGTTGCCGGAGGTGAATCCGGGAGCGGCGCAAGAGAAATGAAACCGGAATGGGCAAGAAAACTCCGCGACACATGCAAAACTGCCGGGGTCCTCTTCTGGCTGAAACAGATGGGCAGCTATGGCCGTAAACCAAATAAGGGTGGCAATCTGCTGGATGGTAAGGTTAATGAGGAATGGCCCTTAAATATTATAACCGATGGATAAATATATTTTTAATCGTGACGATTAAAGCTGAGCAGTCCTTAAGTCCCATCAATCAAAACACGTTGAACCGAAGGTGAATAAGTCACCCTCAGCCCAAGGCTGGGCAGGACGTAAGGTACACCGCTTTGAAAAAGTGGGACTACCTTACCTGTCCTGCCTTATGGCACCATGAGAAAGTTTGCCATTTTTTGGTATTTTGGGTGCAGTTTTGGAAAAATAGCAAATAATCTCGCACAATAAAGAATAATGGCAAAGAAAATCAATCTGAATCAAACTAAATCAAAATTTCTCAAAAAATATCATCCAGTATCAAAAAATATCATGATTCAGGCTTTACTGTTCAATGTATGGCGATAATAAGCTTCGCCGCAAACGGACGCTCGCTCATATTTTGAGTACTACATTTTTACCTTGAAATTTTACCATTAGGTGGTAAATATTTCACCATGTACTTACGAAATATCACTCAAGAACTTGTTGAGGCACTGGAAGATTCCCCCGTTCTTTTTCTGCGCGGGGCCAGACAGGTGGGTAAAAGCACTTTGGTCAAAAATCTTCTCTCTGATGCCTATAAAGCCAAGTATGTCACTCTCGACAATGCCACATCTCTGGCCTTGGCTGCCGATGATCCAACGGCTTTTATTGCCGGACAGCCGAAGCCGCTTATTATTGATGAGGTGCAGCGTGTCCCGGAATTGTTGCTGGCAATCAAAGAGGCAGTGGATAATGACAGAAAGCCGGGGCAATTTCTTCTGACAGGTTCTGCAAATCTGCTGACTTTGCCACTTGTAAGCGATTCACTTGCCGGACGCATGGAGATACAGACTCTCTGGCCTCTAGCCCAAGTCGAGATCCATAGGCACAAGGCAGATTTTGTGGAGACATTGTTCAACAAAGATTTCATACGTGAATACGAAACGAACGAATACGATCTTCCCGAAATGATTGTCACGGGCGGCTATCCTGAAGTCATGGCTCGCAAATCGCTAAAGCGGCGGGATGCATGGTTTGAGTCATACCTGACATCCATCATTGAGCGGGATATACGCGACATCGCCCGTATTCAGGAAACAGCCGTCATGCTTAAGCTTGTGCGGCTGCTCGCAACACGTACAGCCAATCAGCTCAATTTGTCGGAACTATCTCGAACCATGCAGATTCCCAATGCGACACTTCGCCGCTACATGGACCTGCTTGAAAAAGTATTCCTGATCCATTTTCTTCCGGCATGGGGACCGAATCTAGGTAAACGTCTGGTCAAATCTCCCAAGCTTTACTTGGTGGACTGCGGGCTTGCGGCTCACCTCATGGGCGCAGACGCTGATCGACTGAAGAACACACCCGAACTCGCCGGGCAGCTCGTTGAAACTTTTGTGGTCAATGAAGTGCTCAAACACCTGACATGGAGCAATGTTTCAGCCACTCCGTATCACTTCCGCACCCATGCCGGACTTGAAGTGGATATGGTTCTGGAAAAAACTTCCGGCGAAATAGCTTGCATAGAAATTAAACAATCCGCCCAAGTAGCCCCTAAACATTTCCGGGGATTAAAAACATTGAAAGAAGATCTTGGCGATAAGTTCAAAGCTGGTGTTGTTTTATATGGCGGCAAAGATATTGTACCGTTCGGAGAGGACTTGTTTGCTGTCCCCATAAGTATGCTTTGGAGATAGAATTATGTACCCAGCTCCCTGATGTCTCGCAACAGTGTAGCTGGGTACAAAAGGCCACTACATAAAATAGTGAAAAGCTAATTTTCCAAAACAGCTATAGCAGCTTTCAAGTTGTCCGGTGCAAGATGGGCATACCGCTCAGTCATAGCCAGAGTGGAATGGCCCATGAGCTTTGCTACGGTGTAGAGCGGAGTGCCTCGCTGAACCAGCCAGCTTGCAAAAGTGTGGCGCAGGGTATGGAAAACAACTTTCTGCCTGCGGTCGTCGATACCGACATTTAAGCCCAGCTCGTCAACTGCTTCATTGAAAAGTCTGGAGACCTCATTAAGTTTTTCGCCGCGTTGTGCGCTGAATACCGGCTTCTGGTCGGGGGCGACCTGTTTGCGCATTTCCCGGAGTTGCAGCTTGACCTGTTTGGTCATGAAAGCATGGCGGGAAAATCCATTCTTGGCATCACGTATCAAAATCATATCTTCTGCGAAGTTTAAGTCGCGCCATTCAAGCTCAATGATTTCACCTGCCCGCAGTCCGCAGTAAAGGGAAATCAAAGATACACTATGCAGTAAAGGGTTCCTTTCCTGCAAAATTTCAAGGAGCTGAACAGCTTCATCTTCTGAAAGGAATCGTGTTCTCCGGTTGTCCATTTTGGGCATTTTGATTTTTTTGACTGGATTATCGCCTTTGAAAATATCCAGATTCTTGGCAACATTGTATACTTGGCGCACGGTCGCAAGCGCATACTGTATGGAGCGGGGGCTGAGTTCTTTCTCAGCCATGTTGATTTTTATTTTTTCAAGGTCAGTGGCTGAGACACCGGCAAAGGGGATTTTGCCAATGGCCGGTGAAATCCAGATGCGATGCAAACTTTCTTCTCGCTTCCATGATTTGGCTGCTTTGTTGGCTTCCGCTTGTGGTCGATAAAATTGCTCCCAGATTTCATCAAAGGTGATACCTTTGGCTTTCTCTGCTTTTGCGTGTGCTTCCTGTTCTTCGAGTTCAAATGCGGCCATTTCCTTTTTTTGCTTCAGCGTCTGGGGGAATTTGCCCTGCGTCTGGTTGACTTTAAGCTCGCTGAGAATGTTTGCCGCATCCTGTGCTTTGATACCTTGAGTGGCCCAGCCGATGGCTTCGGTTTTGGTCTTGCCTTTATACTTGTAGGTGATGGTGTAATATTTGTCCGGCTGGATGCCGTGTTTGCGGGTTTCATGCTCCCGGTAGCGAACTCCGGGGAACTTTGTTTTATTCCATTTCGATCTTGTTGCCATTTTTATCTCCAAGTTTTTGTACAACTCCTGTACAACTTTTTTGGAGGATGGACAATGATCACAAGTGATGATTTATGAAGGTTTTCTAGTATAAAATTCAATAAAAACAAAGTTTAAGTTGGTTTAAATTAAATCTCGTGATTTATTGTGAAGCTTGATAGAACGGACTCAAAATCCGCCGGGTTCACGCCCTTGCGAGTTCGAGTCTCGCTCCCGGTACCAGATATTACAAGGACTTACAGCTTTTATGCTGTGAGTCCTTTTTTTGTTGGGGTAAAATCTGCCCCACTCCTGCCCCACTTTTATAGGTTAAAGCAGATGATAGTCAGTGATGTTTTCGTCAGCTTTCGCCCTTTCTCAATTGTTCGCCATGAGTCTTTTTTAGTGTGTCCTAGAATATTCACTATTAATATTCTGAGTGTATGCTTAATTATTGATAATGAGTAATTTTAGTATGTTTAAAATATTCACTATTAATATTCTGAGTGTGTGCTTAATTATTGATAATGAGTAATTTTAGTATGTTTAAAATATTCACTATTAATATTCTGAGTGACTGCTTAATTATTAATAATGAATATTTTTAATATGTATATAATATTCACTGTAAATATTCTGAGTGTTTTATTAATATTGCTAATGTATTTTTTGAGTATATATTATGCATTTGCGTCTAATTGTGATGTTAAATATTAATTATGAATATTAAATTATGTGGTTTGATCTTGTTTTGTATAAAAAATTCATAATTAATATTTTAAAGTATATGAGAAAAATCAAAAAAGCTATTGACACAACAGTGAGTGTTGTCTAGCATGGTTTGCATGTTTTCGGTATTGCTGTGCTGAATGTAATGGTTTTTCAGTGCATGCTTGTTATATAACATTAACTAATGGAGTTGTGACTCTTATGTATGTGAAAAATTTGAGCACTGAGTTAAATCATGTGCTTCCATCTGTGCTTTGACGTTCGAAGTGGGCTGAATATCGAAAAGAATTCGGTGTCCCGTATACACGTGGAAGCTTGGCTAATCTTGATTCTAGTGGAGCAGGCCCTGTGAAGGGGGTCGAAGCCGGGAAAGTCTACTACCTGAAAAGAGATTTTTTGGAATGGCTAGATGCGTTGTAGGTTTCAGGTATTGAATCTGCGAGATGTCGGTTGTGCTAAAGCAGGCCGTAGCATCTTATTTTTAAACTTTGTAACATGAGAAGGAAAAATTATGAATGTAATAGATTTTAACTGTACTTCTGTGCCATTCGATAAAAATGAATGAGCAATATTGAAGGTTGCGACTAGTAGTCGCATAAGTAGTGTTTTTGGTAATTACTATGGGTGTATAGCATCTTGTAACTATAGAGGAATGGTTAATGAATTTGTAAATGTTGATACAGATCAAACTTGCTACGGTAAAGAACCTGCAACGATTGCTTCGGTGATAGAAGGTAGTGTCGCTAAAGCCTTAGGTAAAGGTGTTTTGGTTTGTACAACAAATTCATTACTAGTTGACGTGATCGATCGTGGGCTGATTTATAAGTGAGAAGCTGATGGATGAACAAGAAGTCAGGGGCGAGAATTGGCCTTTGCTGAAAGCTGGAAAGAGCTACATCGTGTAATTCAAGGGCAAAAGGTGAAATTCGTGAATGTTGGCTTAGACTTTGTACAGGATGAAAAAAACTATATCACTGAAGTAGTAAGAGATGCTTATATTAAATATGGTATGGGTCGCCCATTGCAAAGGGAAAGTCCTTGAATTAATTAGTTAAAAGTCGGGTTGAAAAGCTATGTGTTGGGCTGATCTAAATCAGTTAAATGTAATAGTTGAAACAGCCCGTCTTTATTGTGACAGGTTGGAATATTGATATCGATACTAGCTTTAAAGTTAGTAAATGTTGTTAGAAAATAAGTGGTTATGACGAATTAATCCGAAACAAAATAATGTTTATGGTATGGTGAGGGTTTCGATTACGTGGTTAACATTTATTCTGATTCAATGATTTCAAAATGTCCTATTAATGAAGAGAGGGGAAAATGAAAAAGAGAGAAGGAAAGAATAGAGAAATAAAAAAAAGGGTAATACATTAAATACCTTGATAGGTTTAATGGTTTCTTCTTCAATACTTTAAACAAAGGAATATAAAATGATTAAATTTGACAATAACGATTATCAACTGATGAAGAGTATTCATCTGGTTTGAATGAAATTTTTCAACATTGATGATGACCTTAATGCAATTATGACCCCATGCGCTGACGAACTTTGTGGCATTGCTGGCGTTAATCAGATGTTTAAATATAAAACCACCCGCTTAAAAGCACGGGACTTAATTAACCAATTGATCCTCAATACACTTATTCTGATTGATGAAGGCGCAGATGCCATCACACTTTCACGGGATAAAAATTACTGAGTATCATCAAATCCCAGAAATCCTCGTGGATATTCCAAATGGGTTATGTCAGTTATGGATCAGCTTGAGGAATTCAAGTTGGTTCGGATCTGTCAGGGGAAAACATTTGAACTCCCAACTGAATCTGAGGAGTCTGAGGATGATGACCTTAAATATGAAAGCATCAGATCTTTTTTTCTTCCAAAATTGGAATTGATCAGCATTATTCAAAGTCATCTCTCTGGAAAAATTGATCTTTCTAGTCTGCAACTCATAAGAAATCCAATTTCAGTCAAAAAGATCTGGAAGGCCCCAGTCAAGGGTAAAAAGGGGAAGAAGCGCAGGCAATCAAAATTCATACCTTATGAACATTTTGAAGGTGAAATTGTCCTGCATGATCTAAACGGGTTCAAATTTTATTTCAGTTCTGAGCAGCAAGAAGGATTCATCACAGCTTACAATACCTTCCTATCGAAGTTTCATTTTTCAATGGACGAACTAACCCCAGAGCAGCAGTATGGATTAGAAATGTGCCGTCGTCAGTATCCAGATGCTTTTCGGTTTCCGTATCTTCGAAGATCATTCAATTACGATGAATCCACAGGTCGTTATTTCGCCTGAGGTGGACGTTGGTACGGTCATTGGGTTCAGTGTCTTTGGCAGAAGAAACTGTGTAAAAGTGGACTGCCATACCACTTACGCAAGCAGGTTTTAATCAATTATTCAAAGGTGATTGAGCTTGACTTTTCGAGCTATCATTTAAACCTCTTGTACGCTCTTGAGGGTATAGTCCCACCACATGGTGATCTTTACACTATTCCGGGATTTGAACCCCTTCGTCCCTATGTAAAAAAATCAATGTTGATTATTTTCAATACACGGGGGAAAAGGGCTGCCTACGAAGCAATCAGGAAGGCAGTACCCAGAGGTAAACTTGAGGATTGGGAGATTTGAAAAATACTTGATAGTCTCACTCAACATCATGCCCCGATCAAGAAGTACTTCTTCACCGAGACAGGTAGATCAATCCAATGTCTTGATTCACTCATCGTATCAAGGATACTTTCACGATGTATGGAGCTAGGTAAACCGTGCATTCCGATTCATGACAGCTTTTTAATGAAGGCTGAAGACGAAGAATTCCTTCATGGTCTGATGCTCTCTGAATTTCAGAGTGTGCTAAATACTACTAACGAAATTAAGATCGGTTAGCGACTACCCCAGAGAAGAGGCAGTCCCGTAATGGGGCTGCCATCTTGATTTATCCTACCCCAGAATAACATCTGAGAGACCGTCAGACAGCCCTCATGGGGTTAAAACCGACGCAAGAGGCTATCAATCAGAAGCTACCCAAGTATCGTCCGCGAAATGGCGAAAAACACACGGAGCTTTTCTTCGTCCGCCTGCTCAATTCTAGATATGAGTTTATCTCTCATCTCACCTGCATCAATTTGAAATTCTTCCATATTGAAAAGATCTGAAACAGACATATCCAAGGCCCTTGCGAGCGTTTCTATGCTCGACAGTGAAGGGTTCCTTTTGCCGCGCTCAATATCGGAAATGTACTGAACCGACATATCTGCGGAGTCCGCTAATTTTTCCTGAGTAAGATCCATCCTGCGACGGATATCACGTAGCCGTTTACCAAATGCATCTTGAAGTGTTGTCATCGTCGCCTCCTTAAGGCTGACAATGGTAGTGAATGGTATGATGATTAATAATCAACAGTGGTATGAATTTTGCTCATATTTTTTCTACGAAAGACGAAGTTGATTCGATTTGTGTTGTTTCAAGGGTTCCTGTTGACCTGAGTCGGAAAAAATTTCCTGTTGAGGAGTTCGTAGAAAATGGTCTTGTCGATAAATCACAATTTAATGGCATCTTCTGCCGCTAAATCTTTGAGTAAACATTACGGTTCGCTGGGAGTTTCGACACGAAGGTTGTCCTCAGGTCTTCGGGTTGGCACCGCCGCAGACGATGCCGCAGGTCTGGCAATACGTGAACTGATGAGGTCTGACATTGCCTCACACCAACAGGGGGTACGAAATATCAATGACGCAATTTCCATGATTCAGACAGCTGATGGTGCTCTCTCCGTCATTGATGAAAAGCTTATCCGAATGAAAGAACTCGCCACTCAGGCCGCTACAGGCACGTACAATGCTGACCAGCGTCAAATTATTAATGATGAATTTCAGGCCATGAAAAATGAGATTCAGCGGATCAGTGAAGCCACAGACTTCAACGGGATCAAAATTATTAATGATGAAGTTTTGGGATTTGAAATGGACCCGCAACAGATTAATACTTCCGGCTTCGGTGGAGTTGGCAATGTTGAAGGGTCTATAGTCTCATATAATGGGCAACTATATGCCGCTGACAACCGAAGTCGAGTTTATCGTTACGATGGCGGGAGCACATGGACTCCGATTGTTCCGAACGCAGATAACAGGTTGAGTCCAACTGGCGGAGCTACGGGATTAAAAATAATCGATGGTAAGTTGACTGCTCATTCATCAGATTCTGCTACTGGCGGCAAGATCCACCAGATGGACAGCAATGGAAACTGGGTGCAACTGTTTAACAATGGAATTACAGGAGACACCACGAATAGAGGTGGTATTATTGAAGAGTTTAGCGGTGTTACTTATGTTTCTGCCTCTAACCCCACCACAGGAGGCTCTTTATACAGAGTCAACGGCGATGAGCTAACCATGCTCGCCGAGGACGGATTCGGAGACCCTGATAACTATGGACTCAGATTTACCGATCATAATGGGACTCTGTATGCAGGCTCCTCGAATAACAGCGGTTCTGTGATTAAACAGTATGACGGCTTGACTGGCGAGTGGAGCGATGTAGATTTACCCGGATTTAATAGCAATGACATTAGGGTAAGATTCAGTGAGGTTGATGGTGACCTATACGTTTCTACCCGTAACGAGATTGAAGGTGCAAAAGTCTACGAGCTAACTGAATTCGGTTGGAAAACTATTACCCTAGATGGTTTCGGCGATCCGAATAACATTACTGCCGAGGTTTATAATGTTGCGGGTGTTCCAGTTATCTCTACACGAAACGACGTAACAGGCGGCAATTTTCTGTCCGAAAGCGATGGAGAATGGAATGAGACAGCGCAGGATGGGTTAGGCAATGCCAACAACTTATTTTTTCAGTTTATCGAAACCAGCGGTGATGAGGTGTATGCGTCCAGTTTTAACCTTACAGATGGTACCGAGATCTACAAACTTGGCGAAGTGAGCAGCACAGGTCCATTGATCCACTTCGGTGCAGGGAATGACGCTGCTGAAGATTTTTATCGAATAACTTCCGGTGATGCTGGAATATCAGATTCAGGGTTAGGGATTGGCAACCTCAATGTCGCGAGCCAGACAGCCGCACAGTACTCACTTGCTGCTATTGATGATGCAATCATCAAGAAGGATAAAATCAGGGCCAACCTTGGGGCCACACAGAACCGTCTTGAAAATTCCGCTACGAATATTTCGATTCAAGCTGAGAACCTACAGGCTGCTGAATCTCGAATTTCTGACGTTGATGTAGCTAATGAAATGACCGAGTTCACGAAAGATCAGATTCTATCACAGTCAGCAACGGCGATGCTCGCGCAAGCGAACTCCATGCCGAGAACCATTCTTCGGCTAATTGAAGGCGGATAACAGGAAACTTCCCCGCATCATAAAAAAATCATTACGAATATTTTTTCCAGACTGAGAATTGCTTCATACTGAACCCTGAAGGTAAAAACAATATCATATCAACTCACATATTTTTCAATGTAACAAGCCATCCGTTCAGTATGTTTTAAAAAATAACGTTAACGTAACGTAACTTTTTTATAAATAAAGGTAGAATTAAAACTATGGTAGTATCTTAAAGTAATGTAATTTGAAATATGACTAATAAAGAGATCTGCCATATCAATACAATCAGGAGTAAAAAATGAAAAATAACATTAAACTTAATGTATACGTCGATGAAGGTCTTTGTGAAAGTCTTAAGGTTCTTGCGGAGTCACATGATAAATCTGTGAGTTCCTACTGTAACCGTGTTCTTAATATTTGATTAAGAGATGTCATTAAAGGTGTACACGGATCTGACACATCTGAATTCTGACCTGAAAGTTACGTTGGTGAAGGTGTTCCAGAGATTCTGAAGCAGGCAGTAATGGAAGCAAACCCTGAGACCTTGATAAGGCCCAGAGAGTAGGTGTGCATGTGGCTTAGTAGTGATGTGATGGTTGATTGATATGCTTGTGTGCTGAGAATCTGTTCAGGTATATCAATCTACTGTGACCATATCCTTTACCTATTGATATGAACAGGGGTGTTGTAGTTGCTCGTTTAGGTATGGGTATATGATACATACCTAATGCGCTGCCTTATAGGTCTCATATACGTCACATGCACGCTATATGAGACAGTTCTCACTTGCCTCCTAATTATTAAGATAATTCTCTTTAATTAAACAACGTATGAATATGGGGTTCATATGGGGTAGTTGTATATAGAGTGTGAACATTGAATTAGAACATCAGCTTGCTAAGGGGTAATGCCTCAGATTTAAAGTGCTAGTTTAGAGTCTAGCTCACACTTACAGTTTACAAATTCTATAAATGTGTTAATATAGGGTTGTATTGATAGTTTATTTACATATGTAAGCTGGTGTTTAAGATTTCAAATTAACACTTCATGAGAGGGTGAGTATGGGTGCACGTGTCGGATATGTTCGAGTGAGTTCCTTGTTGCAAAATACTGAACGGCAATTAGCAGACATTGATTTGGATCGGGTGTTCGAAGACCGTATTTCAGGCAAAGATAAAAACCGCCCTGCACTGTCAGACTGCCTTTCTTACCTTCGAGAGGGTGATACCTTATATGTGCATAGTATTGATCGTCTGGCACGAAACCTCAGAGACCTTCAAAATATTGTTGATGAACTTTCCGAGAAGGGTGTCGCGGTCCATTTTATGAAAGAAAATTTGATTTTCAATGGTCAGGTTTCGCCCCTTCAACAGCTGATGTTTCAAATGCTGGGCGCATTCGGTGAGTTCGAACGAAATCTGATTCGTGAAAGACAGGCCGAGGGCATCGCCATTGCCAAGCAAAAGGGGAAATATAAAGGCCGCAAACGGGCTTTAAGTAACGATCAGCTGACAGAGATAATTGAAAGAAAATCTAACGGTGAAAAAGTGACCCATCTCGCACGTGAGTTCGGTGTTTCGCGGGTGACAATTTATAAAAATATTGGTGATCAAAAAAATCCTACAGCTCAAATTTAAATTTCATAATTCATGGAGGCTGCATGTCAAAACGCAAAAAATTCTTAAAGAAAAAAATGCAAGATTATGTCGATAGAACTGCCCCTCTGAGAAATCTTCACTGCGAACTTTTTCCTGAAGAATATGATCACGTATATGACTCCATCGCTGATGCCCAAGACAGAGCACGAGGCGTGTCGCCTATGCGCCAAGAATACATTGATAAGGTTAATGCTCGCAGGCGTAAGGTGGGCGTTAAGCCCTACGAATTGAAGGACAATTCACCTGAGATTGATGTTCTCAATATGGAGTCTGAGGTAATGATAAATTCTTGGGAATACTGCCAAAAAGTTCTTAACGGTGAGATTGAAAAAGGTGTTAAATGCAACGCTATTTAAAATTTAATTATGCATATAGAATGCTTACTCAATTTTGAATGATCAAAATTCTTTTAAAGAAACGGTCTTTTAAGCTTTATGTAAAGAACCCCGCTCCTATTTGAAGCGGGGTTCGTGTTTGTATTGGTGGTCTTTAAACCACCCCAGACCTTACCCTACCACACCAAACCAGACCTTGCCTGACCGAACCTCACCTAACCACACCCTGCCTTAAGCTTAGGTGTACCGATGAAACGATTTCATGAACTGTTTCGTTGGTAGTGAAGAACTTTTAAATCTGCTGCGCACTAATGTCAAATAAAAATATGTATTTTATGCGAAAAAAATGAATTTAGCTATATTAATTACGAATATTTTATATTCATAACTAATATTTTTTGAAATCTTAGATTTGCTCCTTATTTAAACATTCTGAGGTGAGGCAGGGCTTACCACTCAGAGAGACCAATTGACGGTGCGAAGGGGTAAAGAATGCGAATGAGCAGGGCTTCTATCAGTTGAGGTCACACTCAATGGATTTATCACTGAGCCTTTTTCACTCTGGAATTAAGAGGAATATAATATTTAATGGAGAGGTAATAATCAATCTTTGCAAAGTCAGTTCATTGTACTCCTTAATAGGAAGTGGGTTGAAATTACGAATTACTTTAGCACATGAACAAAGCTTCTTGACATATTATAAATGTTTCGCTCACAGTGTGGTGGGTATCTGCTGAAAAGTAATTGCCTTTTTGTCGGTGCTCCATCGATGATTATTGTACGTTGCCATGCTGGCTATCACCGCCTGTTCGACGGCTCTGGTTGACTTTAACGCCATGAGCTGCGCAGCATGTAGAATTATACAGCAGATACCCTAACAATGCGAGATTGCCGTGAAGAGAAAAGAAAGTTTAAAGCAATTACGACGCATAACAAGTCTTCATCAATTCGCAACTTACCTCGGATTCACTCCTAAAGACTTTGGTTACATCCTGTATGGATTACATGGCGGCCCAAACGGACAATATACTGATTTTACGATTAAAAAGAGAAACGGAACCGATAGAAATATCTCAGCACCTACAACAGCATTAAAGGCAATTCAGAGGTCATTAGCAATAAGGCTTTCTGGAGTATATGAGCCTAAAAAAGCAGCCTATGGCTACATAAAAAAATCTGACAATAATCAAGATAAAACAGTATTCGGAAATGCCTTAGTCCATTCTAAGAAACGATACGTATTCAACGTTGACTTGAAAGATTTCTTTCCATCTATCCATTTCGGAAGAGTTATGGGGCTTTTTCGATCTAATCCATATAAATTAGACCGCAGTATCGCAATACTCATTGCCAAGATTGCGTGTTATAATGACTTTCTTCCTCAAGGCTCGCCATGTTCTCCTATAATTTCGAACATGATCTGTTCGCATATGGACCGAGATCTAAGCGATCTCGCGAAAAATTATCGCTGTTACTACACGAGATATGTCGACGACATAACGTTTTCGACGAATGTTAAGGATTTTCCTGAAGATATCGCTTTTTTTGATGGAATCTGGAATCCGGGAGAAGGTTTGGTTGAAATAATTGATGACCATGGTTTCAAAATTAATGGTGAAAAAACATCATTGAGAACCCAATCTGATAGGCAAATAGTAACAGGTTTAACTGTGAACGACTTTCCAAACGTCAGAAAGCGGTCCATAAATCAAGTTCGTGCGATGCTTCATGATTGGAAAGTAAATGGCCTTGAATTGGCATATACCAAGTATATTGAAAAGTATGACACCAGAAACAACCAGCACGAAGAGGAAGATAAAACTGTCTTCGGGAAGATTATAAAGGGAAAGCTCGAATGGATAGGTTCTGTAAAAGACAAAAGGTTCGAAATAAACGAGAAGCATAAAGGCAATAAGGCAAAATTGAATAGGTTAGGCTACAGTAAGAATTTGTTAGAGCGTCAATCGTATAAAAAATATATTGAGCGTTTAAAACACCTTACTATTAACGAAAGTGACATGGTTACTGTTTTGGGTGAAGGCCAAACAGACTGGATGCACCTTAAGACAGCATATAAAAGATTGTGTAGTGATCCTGAACTGTCGTTTCCAATATATTTTTACCCGCACAGCAGAAAAGAAAAAGGTGGGGAAGATAACCTATGGACGTTTTGCTCAACTGCAAAAGATCATTATGTGACATATCGTCATCCAGTAGTATGTGTATTCGATTGTGATCTTGAAAGAATTAATAATAAGCATAAAGGTAAAAAGTTTATCGACCATGGCAATAATGTGTTTTCCATTCTTCTCCAAAAGCCAGAAGGTTCTATTTACGAAAAATATGCAATAGAACAGATATACGATTTACACGATATGCTGAAAACTGATGAGTACGGAAGGAGGTTATATTTAAGCTCTGAATTTGATGGTAATTCAGTTCACAAAATGAACCCAAATATTTTTTCCAAGAAAAAAACATCTAACGATGAAAAGATTGTCGATAATGAAGTTTTCCTAAGGAAGAAGGATGGTACGGAAAAGAGTATTGCGCTCAGTAAGACTAATTTTGCGGTTTCGATTGCTAGAGGAATTCAACCGTTCAGAACGATGAACTTTTCTGGGTTTATGCCAACATTTTTAAGAATTAAAGAGATATACCAACTTCATATTTCAGATAGTAGCCACTAGCAATCAGTAGTATTTAAACTCCACGGACTTAAAATCAAGAGCATTTAACTTCCAAATATTATATGAGTGAAGACATGCACAGCATCAGTAATGTTCAGCAGCGATTTGCCCTGATTGAAGAAAGCAATGAAGTCAAGCTAGTATTGCTTGAAGCTTTAGCAACGTACTCAAAAGGAAACTTGTCCCTCTCAGGTTACGATGTTTTCTTGTCGCATATGTCTCTGGGGATTGAGAAGTTGAGTAAGTTGATTATCGCTACAGATGAATTTCTAAATAATGGTGAATTACAACGTAATAAAATAAAGTGTAAATATAGCCATAAAATATTAAAGATGAAGGATTTTATCATAACGCTGTATAGTAATGATGGTTGCCGATCTAAACGACTCGACTATGAATTTGTTACTTCAGATGAAATGATAAATCGAATACTAAGCATTTTACAAGAATACTTGTTTGTTGGGAAATTCGACACTATCAATATTTTGGAAAATCCTAATCAAGAATCTATTAAAGAACAGTGGATAGAGCTTGAAGAAGAAGTGATAAGGGGGCATGACTACAACTTATCACAGCAAATTAAATCAGCAGTGATATTAGGAACAATAGAACGCTATATTCGCGCCTTGGTAAGACTTCCATATTTTGACTGCATGAATGAAGATTCGAAACAACTACTATCTCCACTGATGACATTTCTTTACGCTAATGACTCTGAATTAGGCGTACATGATTACGAGTATATTCTTAAGCGCGAGAATGGGCAACTTCCTACTCCGATTAACAACATATCTGAACAGGATTTCATCAAAAAATACGGCAAAGTATATACGCGACAGCAAGTTACGAAAGATGAATTTGGTGAAGATTGGCCTTTCATTTTTGATACTGCGATTGTCGAATGTCGGGATAGCAACTGCGCCATGATTGTTATCGACAATCATTACTTCAGGCTAAATGGCACCGCCGGATCACGCTACCAGCTATCATCGCCACACTCGGCGGGGGTTGCAAAGGAAGGAATGTCGATTGGGACATTTATTGAATTAGCGTTTGAACTGTGGCCTAAGGCTGATTATCTTAAGAATATTTAACACTAAGTAATGACATGACAAATGAAATGTACAACGATGTCGTAATTAAACTTTAACTATAATTTATTTGCACATGCTTTAACTGTGCTCCTGATTTGATCATAGCAATTAAAGAGTAGCAGTAAATCACACTTGATTAGCAAATACTGCTGTATTCATATGTGGTTATTATAACCTAGCACGCCTAACAACATTAACCATGAAAATGAATATCAAGATTTCACGATAACAAGACTCAGAAAATATGGATTGAACTATGGATATTTTTAATGCAGTGAATTTAACTGTAGGACTTACTGGTAGTGTCGCTTCAATCGCAAGTTTGTTGATTCCAAGGAACAATAAAAACACGAAATTGATTCATGCCATTTATATTTTTATGTTTATTGTCTCAGTCGGAGTTGGCGTAAATTATTACAATAAATA
The DNA here is from genome assembly GCF_010470675.1 of Desulfovibrio sp. JC010. Lineage (NCBI taxonomy): Bacteria > Pseudomonadati > Thermodesulfobacteriota > Desulfovibrionia > Desulfovibrionales > Desulfovibrionaceae > Desulfovibrio > Desulfovibrio sp. JC010. The sequence continues at coordinate 142,908 of NZ_VOIQ01000010.1, read as the reverse complement.
TAGCCGTACGATTAATGCCAAAAAATCTGCACAACAAATGGTCGAAAACCGTAATATGCATTACACTCATCGAGGGTACATACTTGCAACACTGTCATTTCTTGAAAAGAACAAAGATTTATTTCCAGACACATACGAAAGAGCAAAGTTAATGTGCGAAAAAAATCATATAATTGACAATGTTGCAGATTCTGACTCTGTACACATTGTAGAGATTAGCTTTGCATTTGAGGGATTACTTAAAGGCATTATTGATATCTCTCCACAAGATTGAGGATTGCAAATAAACCTTTTAAACTTTCACCAGATACTTCTTCGCAACCCATCCAGATATAGCATCTCCTGACAGGGGATCTCTATACAGGATTAATGCCATTTTTCCTTTTGTGTCTATGACTTGTACGGCAACAGCAGGTCGTAACCTGTAGACGACAGGGCTTTTCAACTTTGGATTACTATGAACCCTTAAAGATGTCTTCACTTTTACAACACGAACACTATAGAGATTGTAACCGCCTTGTTTTAGCTCCTCTTTTACTGCCTTCAACTCTATTCGCAGTTCATTGGCAGTTAAGGAAGAGCTAGGATAATACCAAGTGTTCCACAAATTCTGAATGATGCAAGCAACTATAGTAGTAAGAACAAATTCTATTACAGCTATAACATTTGGTTTGACTAATTCTCTCTTAAAATATTCAATCTGCAAATATATTTGATCAACTACACCTATCCAAAATACGAAAAAACTTTCTTTAATAGTGCAAGTATTTTCATTTAGAATTAATGTTTGATTAACAGTCTCTGCAATGTAATCAGATGCTTCCCCGAACTCCTCATCACTTACTAGGTTGTTTTCATCATAAATGCATGCGTACGTCTTCCTAGAAATTGCTCCCCAATCATAACTGCTTAAAAATGCCTGCAAATGATCAGATTGACCGTTACACCAATTCTCAAAAGCAGATGAACCGAGGAGCTGCGTGTTGCCGAAAGCCTTAACAGAATCGCCAACTTCTACTCCATACAGTGCTTCTCTAGCCCCCCTCAAAATAGCAGTGTTTCCAATCATGGCTGCTTTTATTGCTCCACCAATCTCAGTATTTTTTATGGCATCCCCAATACCAGCATTTTTTATGACGTCGCCAACGCCAGCATTTTTTATGACGTCACCAATTGTGGGCACACTTGCGAACGGACTGCTTTGAAACGTTGAGAAAGTATCTAGTTGCTTCTGCATGCTCGGAGGAATCACTCTATCAATCATTGAGTTATACTCGCTGACAGCACTGCCAATATTAACAACAGAATTAAATGCAGAATTATCAAACATTTCAAAAGCATGAAAAGGTAAATTGTCCATCGTTCCTCCTTATAATTCACATGAGCATTATCTCCATTATTATGGAGTGTCTAGTGAAGGGAAAAACACGACAAGCTATTTGAATCGCATGCCCTGTTCACTAGCACCATCTCACAAAAAATATTCATAACGAATATTTTACCCAAGCTGAGAATTAGGATCTAAGGATAAGAAGCATTGAGGAGAAGCCAGAGTTACGGTGAGAGATGTTAAGCTCTTGTACGGCCTTGTAGAGGCAAAGAATCGATAAGAATGGGTGGCAGCCGCAAGGCACACCTAAAAATGGATACCAACCCAACAATCAGACATAATTTTTGGGTAGGCGGATAAGAACAGTCACCCTTTGTCACTCAGCGTCATGTGAAAAGGTCGTACAGGAGTTGTACAACCCGGAAAAACAAAAAATAAAAGGCGTTAGGCTAAACGTCTAACACCCTGTATTTACCGTGGTAGGCCACCAAGGACTTGAGCCTTGAATAACGGATTAAGAGTTTCGGGGTATCCTAAATCATCCCGAAAGAATTCTCCCCAGTCCCTCCACTGCCTTAGATTTTGTCGCGTTGACTGTATGCGTATACCGAGCAGCCATTTGTGTAGTTGACCAGCCGAAAAGGTCTTGAAGTGTTCTTATGTCAACTCCAGCAATGAGCATTAGTGTCGCTGCTGTATGTCTGAGGTTGTGGAATGAAAGCCTTTCTTTAGAGCTTTCAATGCCATCGTTAAATCCCAATTTTTTAACGGTTTCTCTGAATGCCCAAGGTTGCTCTTTCCATTTTTCACCTTTGTTATTGGGGAAGACAAGGTCAGCACCACTTCCTTGTTCTTGTCGTGACAGCATATTGAAAAGATCATCTGTCATAGGAAAAGTGCGCGGTTTGTGTGTCTTGGTATGGATGACTGTTAGTGTTCGTCTGACAAGGTCAACATTTCTCCATGTGAGAGAGCTAAGTTCTCCCAAGCGTGCCCCTGTGTTTACTGCGGCGAGTGTCAGGTCGTGAGCGCGTGTGTCGCGGCTCGCGATTTCTTCGAGAAGAATTTTTACTTCTTCTGGTTTGAGAAAGCGTGTTCTTTCGTTATCAATTTTGCCCAGTTTTATCGCTTTCCGTGGACAGTCTCCTGAAGCCAGATTGCGCTCTTTGGCGTGGTTCCAGACGATTCGAAAAGTGCTTAATACATGCTGAATCGTTCTTTTTGATCTCCCTTTGTCATTTAAATTCTGAACAATTATGGCGAGGTCGTCAGGCGTAATCTCCTTTATGATCATATCCCCGACAACGGGAGCAATCCAGTCCCGTACATGCTGAAATTCTCCCTTATGAGTCTTAGGAGCTTTAGCCAGCTGAGCTTGGGGGTAATATGTATTATGAAAAAAATCTGAAAATGTGACGTTCTCTCGATCTTGTTTCGCCCGTTCACGTGTCTCTTGGTCCCGCCGCTCTTTTAAGGTTCTAGGACCGCGACCGAGCTTATTGGCTTGAATCAGTTCATTGCGTATAATTGACGCCTTTTCAGCGGTCATTCCCTCAGAGGACCATCCAACAGATTCTTCGACCTTTTTTTCTGCGGTCGTATAGCGTATGAAGTAGTCGCGGTCTTTTCTGACGCCATGTCGACGTGTCTGGTGTGGTCTGAATCGAACACCTCTGAAACTGGTAGGTTGTTTTTTCTCTGCCATGCTATGTTCTCCGTGCCCCACTTATGCCCCACTTTTTGAGCTTAAAGGAGATGTTAAGAGATGAAATGTGATGACGTTATACTATGAGTTAATCATTGATATTACAAGTTAATTGTTAAAAGTAGTGAAGGGTGCTGATAGATATTCTACAGACTCAAAATCCGCCGGGTTCACGCCCTTGCGAGTTCGAGTCTCGCTCCCGGTACCACTTGAAATTAAAGGGTTTTTCGCAAAAAGCGAAAGGCCCTTTTTTTATGTCCAAAACAGACTTCCCCACACTCTTCCCCATAAAATTCAAAAAAGTGAAAAAAGTTTGATTAAATCGAAACTTTTTCTGCTTGCTGTTCCCCATATTAAATTTACTGAGTGAGTTCAGTTAATTAGTTTGTTATTTGTAAATAAGATTCAGCTCGGTTAATGATGGCTAAGCCCGATAAAACTATGGAGAGATTGAGCATGAATGAACCGCAAGGTGTTAAGACCAAGTCCAAACCTGTTAAAGAAACAAACCGTGAAATTTTGATTCAACCACTTAAAGACGAGCTGGGTGAAGATAAATGGATAGATGCAGTTATCCTGTTCCTTAGCTTGATTGGGTCTGTTCTTTTGGTTCAATATGGGCCGAATCCTTCGAACATGGCGTTTTTAGCTTATGCTTTTGTGTGTACCGTGATTGTTTGCGGAACAATTTGGTTGCTCAATCGTGTGGTATCTTATTTTGCTGAGGGCTTGAACTGGTTCGTAAAGTATGAAGTTCCGCGTAGAATATCAGCCTCAGAACTGAGAGTTCGATGGGACAGAACGTCTAGTGCTGATTTTACAAATGCTATTCTTGAAACCAGATTGCATGTCTATTTTCAATTTGAGTATAATTCCCAAAAATTCTCATTGCTGCGTTATTTTTATTCCTCATTTTTCCGTCAGGCCGAAAGATTGAATCGTCTTTTGATGAGCGGTGTTTTTTTGACTTAGATGAAGTTGAGCAGATTGAGCAGAAGTATCCTAGGTTTTCATCAAAATCAGACTTAGGCGGAGCAGCACAAGATTTACAGATTGAAGAGTTGGAAAAGAAGCTGAAAGACACAAAAACTTTGAAAGCGCGTTGTGGCAAGGCTGAGAAAGCATTGAAAGGCGCACGCAAAGAAGGATTCTTCTTCGCCAACATGATCCTTGAAATGGTCGCTGACCCGACAGCGAAAAAGCAGTTCCCACACAAAGAATATAAAGTCATCGCTGATAAAGTTATAGCCAAGGACTACATCCAGAAACTGGAAATGGTCAGACCTGCCAATTCTGTGATCGAAGAATTCCGTGAAAACCTTCCTGCCGAGTTCAGGCACGAGGGCAACAAACCAAAATAAAAACCACGGGACAAAATGGACAATATGGACAAAATTCGATTTCTGTCCATTTTGTCCATATTGTCCCGGTTAATTTAGTTGAGAAAGCCCCCGGACCGAAGTCCAAGGGCTTAGATGATTTTGAGCCGTTTTTTTATTGCGATTTTTTTTTTAGCTTTAAATAAGAAGATGCTGCTTCAGCGGGTAATATTACCGATGGCCGTTTATTGGGGCTTATTCTTTTGTCTGTGGAAACAGGATTGCAATTGAGCCTGAATTCTTCGCAACTCAACCCGGTTTTAATGCGTTTAACGCATTCATTGATCATTCCTTGGGCTGTTTCATATGGAGCTTCTATTCCTTGGCAGTCGCTGTAGTCATCGCCTATCCCCAAAGCTTGTTTTAACTCGCGAAGTGGGAATATGTCCGGTTCAAAGTCTGCACATATTTTTTTTGCTGTTTTGATGGCATCTTTTTTAGTTAATTCCATAAATAAGAAGTACATGTTGCGATTCATTTTGGTGTTTTTAAGGTCCGGGACAAATCCTTTCAGAATTTCATCGTTGATGTTCACATCAAAGCGCATTAGGTGCGTATGAACATACCCATCGATTAAAAATTCTGTACAGTTGGAGAATTGCGCAGAATTTTTAAGTCTTATTACTGCTTTTCGATTTAATGTCACCTGTACCCTATAGTAGCACTCATCAGGCTTTACATTAATTCTCGGTGCTGTTTCTCCATCGACTTCGTAGATGTTTATTTTTTTTACGTCTTGGCAGTTTAGTTTGAAGGTTGTGTCCGCATGAACTGTTGAGCAGAGAGCGGTAAGAAGCAGAGTGCTTATCAGTCCCATGTGGAATATATTTCGAAAGTAAAGAAGCAATTATCAACTCCTGCTGGTTTTATTTCAAGGTCCCATGTGACAGGAACTTTCCCAAATTGTGATATCCTGTAAGTCTTGCTGGTACCTATCGGGATATGGGCTGGGTTTATTGCAGATGATCCATCTACTGAAATATCTACACCTCCCAGCACTGAAGGCCCCATATTTCTAACTTTAATTTGCAGGCTTTGTCCTGCAATAAATTTTTTGGCCCAAAATGAAGTCTGGGAACTCACGGAACCGTTGATAGTGTACTCTTTGGACCTTGCATCATCTTTAGGTTTTTTCTTTGAAGTGTGCTTGCGTATCTCACATTTGCAGTTGGGATGCGGACGTTCAGGTTCTTCATTGTGTCTATAGCCAGTCATTTCTTTGCATTTTATGCATGCTTTGGATTTTGGGTGTACAGTCCAGTATGTGTGCAGAGTGCTATTGCTTTCAGTCTTTTTGGGGGGAGTTTTTGAAGTGGAGTTCATGTTTCTATATTTGTTCTCAACATAAGGATTTATTTGGTTTTGTAGACTATTGCTGTCAACAGCATCCGGCTCCTCTTGGTAAAATTCATACAGGTCACTATTTCTAGTATTGATATAGTTTTTGAATTCATTTTGAATTTTGTTTCCGTAGGTCGTCTTTTTCAGTTTTTGAACTATAGGCATGTTGGGGTTCTGTTCCATGAACTGCGCATGGACCATGCGTCTCAGTTTGGCATGTTGAGCTTTGGTTTCTTCCCATTCATAATTTTTCAGGTCCCAGCGACGTTTGACTTCCGGCTTCATCATGGAGGGATACATGCGGTCAGAGGATGAGAATTCATCAAAGTCAGGTTTTGGGTCTGCAAGCTCTTCACCTGTTCTGCGGTCAACAATTTTCCAGAGATTTTCAATCTGCATTTCCGCAGGTTCGGTCTCACCGTACAGTACGAGTCCGGTTGTCAGTTCGCTACGGGGCCTCAGTTCCATTTTGTAATGATTGAAAGATTTCATCTTTCCTCCATAGTTTATAATTCCGGGGATGTGCTATGAGCCCCAGCGGTTCAAAAGCGACTTTTCCCCTGATACTTATAAACTAGCCGGGAGGTCGGACATGGAATGACTTGCCAGTGTCCGTCCCGGAAGAAAGATGAAAAATTGCTGATTCAGGTAGCCCAGAAACAACTTCTGTCCATCAATTTCAGATTTTTTCAGAATCTAGAGCCTCCTAAGTCAAAAACTCCTTACCTGTTGATAGTATTGGAATTTCATCGTCAAGTTCTGTCGTGTTCTCACAGAACTTGGTGGTCCAGCCGTTTTATTGCGGAGGTAGATCATGAACGAATTATCGAAGAGCTTATCGGAGGCCCTAGCCCGAATGGAGCAGTCCCGCCGTCTGAAAGAGCAAGACCTGAAAATAGATGCGCAGGGGCGCAGGATCTCGGAGTTGGAAAGGGAGGTTCAGGGTTGCCGGGACTTGCAGAGCGAGTTGGAAGATGTTTTGCGGAAGCTTACGAGGTTGCGCGGGTGAGGGGGAAGATGGCAAAACAATTTCGAACTAAAATGGTTCGGTGATTAAATATTAACCGGGATGGCGTTGTTATAAAATAGCTATACAAATTAATTTGAGAGGAGTATAAGTTTTTGCGTGAAATTAAGTTCAGTTAAATTTGGTTTTAGTAGACTAAGAAAGGGATAGTTCGAATGAAGGAAGATGGCGGATATATAGCGATTCGAGGGTTCGCCTATCAATTTGATAAAGCCCTGTTGGATATGATTCAGAATCCAGATAGGGTTTATCAAATTGAACACTTGCAAGACCATAATTATGAAGATTGCGCAATTCAGGTTAAATATTATGGACGTGAATACACTGCCTCTGAACAAAAGCAGAAAATAAAAAATATTATTATCAAATTACTTACTGATTTTAGTGAAAATTCAGAGCTAGGGTATTGTATATATGCTTATTTTGCAGGATCTGGTGAAAAAACGATTCTATTTGATATAGATATGTTGAATTCCTATCTTGGGAAAGAGCAGGGCAAGTTTGATGCTGCCATAAAAGGTAAGTTTGTTGAGAAGTTTAAACTTATTTATGCTCCAGACTTTAAGAAGCAGTTTGAAATTTTAATAACAGAAATTTCGCGGTCTTATAATTGTGATGAAAATGATGCATGTTGCTACCATGCTATGATGGTTTCACATCTTGAACGACTAGTTCTTAAATATAAATTAGAACAAGCTGGGGAGCGAGTATGCTCTAAGGATGAGCTTGATAAATTGGTTGCCACTGCAAAGGATGTTATTTTCAGGACTGCTTATGTTGAATTTTTAGGTAAGGATAAATTTCAAAAGCATATACACAAACAATACTTTAAACGCCAACATATTGATGCCAAAGAACGCATATTTATTATTGAACCCCCGGTGGAGTGGGAATCTCATCTTTTAAGACATGTCCTTTATGATATTGCAATGAAATGGGGTAAGCATTCTGATAGAATCCCTAATACTGAAAGATGTTCCCCGTTTTTTTTCCTCCGTATCAAGGAGAATCAGCTAATTGAGCTTAAAGAGAAGATTCGTGCCGCAGGTAAAAGTTTTAAAGATGGGCATTATTTTAAAGGGGCTTCTTTTGATCCAAAATTGTTGGTTGAAATTCAATCTAAGACGGATCGTTTTGATATGTTTTTTATTCATAGTGTTGATGAAATTTTTCAAACCTTTGAGGTTGCCAATCGGCCAAAGGAAATTTTTCAATTTTTTTGCTCAACACCGATTAAGATAGATGCTGATGTTAAACACGTAAAGATTCAAATCCAAGACCTTGGTGATATAGGAAAAATGATTTAGTTATTTAAGGAGTCTGTCATGTCTGAAGAAAAAGTTATTGCAGAAGTCATAGGTGTTTATCCAGATAAGATTAAAATTTCAGTTGATGCCATCCATGATTTTTGTATCCCCGGTGAAAAGTTAAAAGTAGGTTCTTATCTTGAAGTTTCCGATGATGAAAATCATAGACTAGTTGCTGCGATTGAAAGTTTTTCGATTGAATTGAAAGAAATCAAAGATGACGCCGGAAATGTTGATACAAAGCGCGTATATATTATTGAGGCTATGCCGTTAGGAATCGTTGAAAATGGCAAATTTGAACGTGGTGGAGATACCATAGCAATTCCCCCTACAAGTGTAAGACCTGCAAGCTTTGATGCCATCAAAAGTATTTTCGAGAACAGTGTTAGCGATGAAGAAAAGTTTGTTTTTGCCAGCCTTGCTCAACAGGAAAATATAAAAGTTCCAGTTGATGGTAATAAGTTCTTTAATAAACATATTGCTGTTGTCGGATCTACGGGGTCAGGTAAATCTCATTCAGTTGCTAGAATAGTACAAAATGCAATTTCTGCACGCGCAACTGGTTTTGATGGATTAAATAATTCGCATATCGTTGTATTTGATATTCATTCAGAGTATCAGAAAGCATTTCCTGATGCTAACATTATAACTATTGACGGCCTATCTCTTCCATACTGGTTGTTTAATGCAGAAGAGCTTGAAGAACTTTTTTTGGAATCTGGAGACTTTAATAACTACAATCAGGCTTCAGTCCTGCGCAACGTAATCGTTACGAATAAAAAACATCATCATCCTGAAGTAGATAAAATATTTTTTGATAGCCCTGTTTTTTTTGACATAGATGAAGTCGCTAGTTGTATTAAAAGTTTGGCTAGCGAATGTACTATGGGTGATGATCCAACTAAGATCTATGTTGATAATCAAGAGAAGTGTTTTGATAGTGAACAAGAAAAGTTATGTGCATATTTTACTACGGACTACAAATTTACTTACAAGCAAAGGACTAGTAAGAAGGGCGCATATGCTGATGGCACTTTAACTAAATTCATATCTAGACTTGAAAGTAAAATTAGTAATGATCGGCTAGAATTTCTGTTTGGGGATGCTGCTAAAAATATGACTTTCGAAGATGTTTTAAAGCAGTTGATAGGCTATCGAGAAGGAAATGAAAGTAACGTAAGTATTATTGATTTGAGTGGGGTTCCCTTTGAAGTATTAAGCATAACAGTTTCTTTGATTTCAAGGCTTCTTCATGAATATGGATATTATTATAAGAAAATATGCAATACTGTTGAGACTCCTCTTTTGCTTGTTTATGAAGAAATACATAAATATGCCCCGAAAAGTGATCTTGCGCGTTATAAATCTTCCCAGAAAGCGATTGAGGCTATTGCCAAGGAGGGGAGAAAATATGGAGTTAGTTTGCTTATAGCAACACAGCGTCCTTCTGAGGTCTCTGAAACAATATTTTCGCAGTGCAGCAACTTCATAGCTATGCGTCTCACCAATCCAGACGATCAACGCTACGTAAAAAGATTGCTTCCAGACACATTAGGAAACCTTACTGACAGCCTACCTTCGCTTAGAGCAGGTGAAGGTATCCTTATTGGTGAGGCTGTTGTGCTTCCATCTGTCGTAAAAATTGATAAATGTGATCCTGAACCTTCGTCAGCAGATGTGCCATACCTTGAAGAGTGGAAACAGGCATGGAGAGATGTTGATTTTGAGGAGTTAACTAAGAAATGGAGTAAGTAGGCTTAATAGCCATTAGCTGAGACGGGGGTGGGTTACCTACCCCCTCAACCCACTCCGCAAATCCTCATGCTCAAAAGCAGACTGCATCATTTCAATCTCAGCCTTGCTGGCCCCCAGTCGTGCGGCATCGTTGGCCCAGCTTTGGGTGGCTTGGGCAACCTTCTTGGCAATGGCTTTTGCTTCTTTAAGTGAGAGGCCGAATTCTTCGATAACTGAATAGGCGAGATCAAGGGAAGCTGTGCCGTCATCAAGGTCGATGAAGGTGTGCAGGATGCGCGGTTTTTCATGTTCCGGGGTCGGTTCCAGATCGTAGAGCGGGGAGAGCCGCCAGCCTGCTGATCCGGCATAGAGGAAGCCGTGGTTGCGCAGGTGGTCGTCCACATTTGAAATCATGATGTTGAAGACAATCCGCCGCCAGAGGTCTTTGAGGTCTTCGGTGGTGCTGGCTCCGTATTCGCTCAGTGCTTCGCCGATTTCCAGATAGCTTCCTTGTTCGCCGTCAGAATAGCCGAGCATGCTCATTGCCGATAGAAACGGGATGCGCTTGCCTGCGGTGCGGTCAAAGCGGTGGAGCAGGAGCACGTTCTGTCCTCCGACTTTTTTGAGCATAACTTCCGGCGTTGGTATCCCGGCCTTTTTTGCCATCTGGAAGGCGAGATATTCCCATAATTCCACATCCCATTCATCGGTGGGACTGGGGAACTTGGCAATCAGCAGCTTGCCGTCCGTATCTATAATGGATGCCTTGGGGCGTGCTCCACCGAGTGACGCACCGGGGGCAACCAGATCCTGAATGTCCTGATCCAGTTCCTTGTTTTCCAAGATGCGGCTGGATGCTGCCATGAGCCGCCCCAACTCAACCATGGGCGGGATTGCGGCTTCCTCGTCCGTTGCCAGAAAAGGGCCGCCTTCCTGTTCGGCAAAGCGCAATGCTCCCTGCCGGGCCAGATCGTTAACCATGAGCAGGAAGTCGGAATCATGCAACATGCGGCGGGTGCGTTTTTCAGCCTTGGCGTTTCTGGCCTCCAGCCGTTTCATGAGCACACGGCCCCAGCGGTCCGGAGCTGAATCTCCGATAGAGCCGAAAAGCGATTTGCCTGCTGGGGTATGGAAAGAGCCTTCGCCGAGATTCAAAGTCGGTTCAAGGGAAAAGCTTATGGGTGATTGACGCCATTGGCGGGAATATTCAAAAGATGCGCTTTCGCCGCGTTGACCGGAATGAATCCACAGCCGCCCCACGAAATGTGTTTCGCCCTGAAGGTCTATATGTACAAATATTTCTTTTGGCATTTTTCTGTCCTAACTCGATATCTCGTGCACTCGGCTGGGCAACCGTTCCTCTTCAAGAGCCTGCCCGACCTTGTCCTCGGTTATATCAGCCAGATTCATCCAATCCGTACCGAGGCCGAGGGCGAAGATTACGGCAGCATAGTTGCCCATGCTGACACCGGGATCACCACGCTGAATTTTGGCAAGAGTCTCCCTGCTGACCCCGGCGCGGTCGGCAACTGTGACCATCTTCAGGCGGCGGCGAATCCTTGCGTTTTTTAAGGATTCACCGAGGGCCTTAAGGCTGCTGCGCAATTTTATAGGTAACTTCTTTTTCATTTTAATGCCTACTAAAATAGTCTTTAGTTTGATCTGTGACTAAAATATTAGGCATTAATTGCTAGTAGGTCAAGGGCGGTAATTTTATGGACTACCGTTTAATTTGATTTCCTTGGAGCACGCTTCTTCATATCTTCATAAGAAATGTTAGCAATCTCGCTGGCCCGGATCATGGCGTCATCCCGCAAGTGGGCATACCGCTGAACCATTGATGGTGTCTTGTGGGTGAGCAGCTTTTGCAGGGTGTACATATCCACCTGCCCGGAGCTGGCAAGGGTGGAAGCAAAGACATGCCGCAGCCCGTGCATGGGCCGGAAGTCTTTGGGCAACCCGGCGTTATCGCAGATTCTGCGGAATGGAACACGCAGGTCTTTTGTGGGACCACCGTATCTGCCGGGAAAGACAAACTCACAATCTGTGTGTGGTTGTTTTTCCAGAATGGAACGCGCAGACTTATTGATCGGTATGCGCTGATCCTGCCCGCCCTTTGGGTCTTTGAGCAGGATGAAGCCGCGCTCGAAATCAACATGGTTCCATTCCAGATTGAAAATTTCGGATTTTCTCATCCCCGTATAAAGGGCCATAAGCATTATGGAGGATGCTTTCTGGTTGCGGTCATTTTCAATGGAGTCCAAAAGCGCGGCGAGCTGCGCGGGAGTGAGGTCTTCAGTCTTTATGTTGTTCAGGCGCGGCATTTCAAAATAGAGCTTGCCGGGATTGATGGGCTGGCACATCCCGCGCCTTGCTCCGAAATTCAGAATACGCTTGAGCAGGACAAGCCCCTGCTTGACTGTGCCGGGAGTAAGTCCTTTATTCTGTAATTTGCGGCGCAGGCGGTCGATGTCGGTGGTGACGACTTCTTCAGGAATCCTTTTCCCGAAATCCTTGAGCAGGTAGTTCTGCCAGCGGTTGCGGTCATCCCTGATGCTTTTGTTTTCCTGCTTGGCGTCATAAAAAGCTTCCCAGATCCGGCCTACGGTCATTCTGTTGCGCTCAGCCCGGACTTTCTTCCTACGCTCGTTGTTGGAGTCAATTTTTCCTTCAATGCGCAGCACCCGCAAGCGGTTTGCCTTGGCGGGTGTCATCTGATCCTGATGCTGGCGTCCGGCTTTTTCTTCAATGGACTTTCCATCTTTATAGTAGCGGATGTAGTAGATCTTTTCCTTTACCCCGGTGACCTGATTTTTACTGTCAATGTAGAACACGCCTTTATATGCGGTTTTGTGCCTTTTAACTGCGGCCATCTGTCTTCCTTTTTGAGCTGGTTTGTGGGGAATTATGGGGAGAAAAGTATGCTCACACCCGTTTGGATACGCAGGGTGGGGAAGCTGTATTCCCCATACTATTCCCCATAAATGAGGGCAGAATACAGTAAATTATGGGGAAATCAAACAAGCTCAGTTAAAGAAGTAAATTCTTTTAAATAAAGACTTTATGGCTGGATTAAGTCCGGATAAACAGTTGAATTCAGTGCTCAAAATCCGCCGGGTTCACGCCCTTGCGAGTTCGAGTCTCGCTCCCGGTACCAGATAATACAAGGACTTACAGCTTTATGGCTGTGAGTCCTTTTTTTGTTGGGGCTGATCTTACCCTGGTTTAGGTTTGGAAAAAAAATGAAAAATTCGTGTATACATCCTTGCTAGGGTGTGTTTGTGATTTAGCGAATATTATAGAGGGGGCGTCATGCAGTACTGGGGAAAAACATTTGAAGACGGGTAGTGGCATCATCTGCGCCGTCATTGCATCGAAGTTGCTGCGGTGATTAAGGTTATGCTGCGTGCTGATCCTGCTTTGCGGGCCAGGGTTTCTAAGTTGTCGCCGCTTGATCCTGATTTTACTGAAGAACTGCTGGTTTATCTGGCCTGTATTCATGATCTGGGGAAATTTTCCCTTTTTTTCAGCACCAGAAGCCTGAGCTTGCAGCTCTGAACGGCATCCCGGAACCAAACGGCAAGGAACATCATACTGAACTGGGTGTCCAGTTCTGGGGAGCTTATAGGCTTTACGAAAAAGTCGGCTGCCAAGGGCCCAGAGTCTTTACCCCTATGGCTGTAGCTGCTCTTGCTCATGGCGGAAGGGCACTGCATGATGAATATCTGGGCAGCATCATGTCCATGAATGAGTCGCGGGCATCATCTGAAGATGAAGGCAGGGCGGCAGTGCCATTTTGCTTTCCGCTACTTTGCCAATCTCCCTACGTCGTAAGCTCTTAAATGCTTGGTCGGGGGGACGAGAACTTGCTGGGGCTGATATTGCGGTTGTTGAACCGAAGCAGGGTGGTTTCCCCTTGCTGACCCGAATGCAGTGTTCCCCGCGTGTGCGGGGATGATCCGCTGATGTCCTTTTCGTGAAACATGAGAACTGCGCGTCTTCCGCTCCAGAGGTTGCGCGTCCTGTAAATGTGTGTATTTATGAGCGTAAACAGGGCAACACTTTATTAACGATCAATAGGAAAGACCGGAATGTGCGGCATAGCGGGTTTGATACATACAGAGCGGGGGAATATCCCCGTGCTCGAACGCTGGCTTCAGGTTGTGCAGGAACTGCAATTTCACCGGGGGCCGGATGCCGGAGGTGTGTGGAGACACCCTGACGGATATTTGGGATTGGCCCACCGGCGGCTCAGCATTATCGACCTGAGCGATGATGCCGGGCAGCCCATGAGGGGGCATGGCGGCACGACAATTACATTCAACGGTGAAATATATAATTATATTGAATTGCGCCATGAGCTTTCCGGCCACTGGGATTTTACCACGGCCAGTGATACAGAGGTCATCCTTGCGGCCTATGATCGCTGGGGGCGAGAATGTGTGACCCATCTTCGGGGCATGTTCGCTTTTGCCATATGGGATGAAAAAAAACAGCGTCTTTTCTGTGCGCGGGACCGTTTCGGTGTCAAACCGTTCTACTATGCCCGGGTGGGGCCGCTTTTTCAGTTTGCCTCGGAAATCAAGGCACTGTTGCCGCTGCTTCCGGAGATCGACACGGATCTTGATGCGCTCAGCGAATACCTGACCTTTCAGTATACCATTGGGGAGGGCACTCTTTTTAAGGATATAAGCCAGCTCCTGCCGGGGCATACCCTGACTCTGACTGGCGGACAGGCGCGTGTTGAGCGGTACTGGGACATCCGGTTTGAAGCGGATACAGACCATTCAGTCAGATATTTTGAACAGCGTCTCGAAGAGCTGATGCACGATTCCGTTGCCATGCACCTGCGCAGCGATGTGGAGGTGGGGTCCTACTTAAGCGGCGGCATCGATTCCAGCCTGATGGCCATCCTCGGGGCAAGATATAATGGAATGTCCAAAGCTTTTCACGGCAAGTTCACCTGTGCGAAGGGGTACGATGAAAGCAGTTACGCCCTTGCGGCCTCCCGGGCGGCGGGGCTGGATTTGCATCAGGTGGACATTACCGCTGATGATTTTTTGCGCGATATTGAAAAGGTCATCTATCATCTGGATCATCCCGTGGCCGGGCCGGGATCTTTTCCGCAATATGCTGTATCCTCTCTGGCGGCAGAACATGTGAAAGTGGTGCTCGGAGGGCAGGGCGGCGATGAGATTTTCGGCGGCTACGCCCGCTATGTTCTGGCCTATTTCGAACAGTGTATCAAAGCAGCTATTGACGGCACTTATAAGGACGGTAATTTTGTCGTTACTGCGGAATCCATCATTCCCAATCTCACAATTCTCAAACAATACAAGCCCATGATTAAATCCCATTGGAAGGAAGGCTTGTTTGACCCCATGCACAGTCGCTACCTCCGTCTTATCGACCGCGCCGTGGATGTCACCCGGGAGATTCGCTGGGAGAATCTCGACCGTGAACGGACCGTGGAATCTTTTAACGCGATCTTCAACAATGCCGATAATGTGAAGAACAACGCCTACTTCGACAAAATGACGCACTATGATTTCAAGTGTTTGCTACCGGCCCTGCTGCATGTGGAGGACCGTATGAGCATGGCTCACGGGCTGGAGTCGCGGGTGCCGTTTCTGGATCATCCGCTCATTGAATTTGTTGCCACGGTTCCGGCCAATGTCAAATTCTTCGAAGGCCATACCAAGCACCTGCTGCGCAGCACCTTTGCGGATACCCTGCCGGATACCATAGTCAACCGGGAGGACAAAATGGGCTTCCCGGTTCCCCTCAAGGAATGGTATCGGGGCGAGCTTCGGGAATACGTGAGCGATTTGTTTCTTACAAACAATGCGCGTGGACGTTCCTATGTGAATTCCGGGGCCGTGCAGGAAGCCGTGGGGACTTCGGCCCCGTTCAGCCGCAAGGTCTGGGGACTGCTTTGTCTGGAGATCTGGCATACCCTGTTCCATGACCGGGCCGCAGAATACCGGGCCATGCTTAATCCGTAGGCTGCAGGGATTCCAGTGAGAACATCCGTTCAAAGGATTCGATTTCCGTTGGTACAAGATCGAGGTTGTTCAGAAACGTACGGCATCTGTTCATCAGGAGTGTGTACTGCTCCATGTCTCCGCTTTTTCCCGTAAGCAGGGCGAAGTTGGCTGCCGCTGTGATGGAGTAGGGAGCGAGAGCCGTGGCGCGGGCAAGATGGCGCGTCGCGCCGGACATATCGCCTTTTCGCAGAAGAATGCCGCCTGCTTCCGCCATGGCACGGATGTCCATGGGGTTTAATTTGAGGATTGTTTCGTAAGTCTGCAATTCCTGATCGATGTCTCCGGAAGCATATGCAATCATGGCTCTGACGTGCAGAAGGGAAATTGTTTCTTCCGCAGTTTCAGCCCCGGCGATACGTTTTTCAATATCTTCCATGGCCTGCGGGCGAATCTGCCGGTAACGCCAGAAATCATATTTAAGCGCGGGCTCCGGTTGTCCCGGAAAGAGACGGTCCACCTCGGGGTAGATGTGGTATCCGGGGCCTTTGATCTTGCAGAGGAATTGAGCCCGGTCCAGCAGGGTTTCATGGTATTTTGCCTTGTCGAGCTGATAGAGTGGAAAGTCCCATGTGAAGTCGTATTCATCCACATAGGGCTTTCCATCGTCACCGGGGACGCTGAAGTTTCCGGCACTGGTGTATGGCGTCATGGTGTGGGCTTGTATCTTTTCCATGTCCCAATCGTCATGGATGCGCCAGTTGTAAAAAATGATGTAGTCCGGCGGAGTTAGGGTCAGGGACTTGAGTAGATAGGGCAAATGGATGGCCTCGCCATGATGGGCGTAAACAAAAAGGTAGCGAGGATCAATGCTTCGGCGGTTGGCGTAAAGATACAGGGAAGGCTGGTCGCCCCAGACAAAAAGTGAAGCATCCTGCGGCGTGGCTTTCCGGATGGCTGCGCCGACCTGCTCTGCGAATTTGAATAGCAGGGACAGGCGCGGCTCGATGTCGCCTATTGCGATGCGCTGCTCTGCCTGACGGGAGCGGACGAGGCAAAAGGCCACACGGCCTAGCCAGAGAGATGCTGCGACAACGCATACGGAGATGACCGCTCCGGTGGCACCGCCCATTGAAACGAGGTCGGACACGGTTTTGGCGGAAAGCATGGCGACAGGTACCCAGACGGGATTGAAGTGCGGCGGATGGTAGTTCTGCTGGCATTGCTGCATGATGATGAAAAGCGAGAGCATCCCTGCCGGGACAAGGGCGGTCCCGCCCTGTATCAGGCAAAGCGGAATCTGCGCAAAGCAGAGCAGCAGGGGCAGGCTCATATCCAATGCCGGTGCGCTCATGTTTTCTAAAAGAATCTCAAGCTTGCGATTGCGTGATTTTGTTATCATGGCCTTGGCATAAGGCGTTACCGGGGAGTCGTATTTGGCGGCCTGTGATGCTTTTTTTGTTATCTTTTTTACTGTAGGCAGCTTAATCTTTTTTAAAACCATAATTAAAAACAGTAGCACCGGACCGTACAATGCCATAAAATATGTCTGTTTTTCGTATCGGTCCTTGATAAACAGCATCGGTGCTGCCGTGACTAGAAGATAGCCGAGCCAGAAAAGGCCGAGCATCGGAAAAAAAGCACCCCCTAAAAGGAAGAGCAGCGGTGTTGCCAGAGTGATGGGGAGTGACGTTATTTTGATCTGGTTGGACCATGCTGAAAAGATTCCCGCCAGCAGGATGAGCGGTAAAGATGTTCCGGCAGTGCCGATGATGACCAGAGCGAGGCTGATGTTGATGGGCAGCAGGAAAAAATGCTCCCCGTATGTAAAAAAGAATAATGTACTCGGCAGGGCGGTGGCAACAATGAAAATTGTTGCGGCGATGCCCGCTGTCAAAGCTGAAGGCCAGATGAGCAGGGTCAGCCAGAATATGGAACAGGCGGTCAGGGTGTACCATATAGCTTTAATTGTATATGCGGCGCGGGAGTCCGGGCTGGACCATGCGGAGAATGCGCGGGAAAATATCCATGAGATGCCGAAATAGCCATGAGACTGGTGCTGTTTGTGCTTCGTGTCAGGGCTTCTGGTTTTGAGCAGCGCATTATACAGCCATTGTCCGTCATCTTCGGAAAAGGGCTTGTCGAGCATGGGACGGTAAAGAAAAAAGCACAATGCGACGATACCGATTAGAGCGGTGGAAATTTCTGCAGATGGCATGGCGATCCGGTGACGATGTTTGCGGTTTTTTAGAAAATACTCCAATGTTTGGATTTTTAAGGTAGCTGATATCCGGCTGGGAGAAAAGGCCGGAGTTTTGATTTTTCAGCCATGTCACATATAGTGCCGGGAAGCGATATAAAAGGAGCAGTTTCATGAGTTTGTTGAGCGGAATGTTTCAAAAAATTCCACCCTTATCCTCCTTGCGGGCAAGCCGGCCATGGAAGGACGCTGCCGCCGTGACGGTTGCTGAGCGTTTTATCAGTTACGGGGGAAGTTCGGCTCCTGATGCCGAATCCGCTCTTCAGGAGCCTGCGGTCAGCCATTGTGTGAAGAATTTTCTCGGCAAGCGGGGCTTTTGGAAGTTTGACGCGCGTCTCAAGGGAATCCTTTCGCGCATGGGACGTAATGATTTTCATGATTTGAACATTTTGCATATGGGGTGTGCATGGGGTTTTACCAGCCTGCATTTTGCCACTCACTGGCAACCTGCTTCCCTTGTTGCGACGGATATTATGTGCGGATTCATCGCAGCTGCAGCGAAAATCAAGGTTAAGTTTCCGAACACGCCCGGATTCGACCGCTTGTCTCTGTATACCGATGACCGATGGTGTGACCGTCCGCCCGGATCAGCGGACATGGTTCTTATCGACGCGCATTTCCGTTTTAAGGATACGGAGTATTATCAGGATGTGTTGTGGAACGGATTGCGCATAGGGAAGCCGGGAAGCCACGTGTTCTGGCTTCTTCCTGCAAACAGTTCTTCCGAAGAAAAGGAGCGTCGGATTTCAGTGCTTTCAGCTTTCGGTGTGAAGTCGGTCGAAGTTGTCCATGGTGAAATGCTGCACGGTATTATCGGCAAACCGCAGCCGAAATTGCGTCCTGAGTGTATTGATGTCGATAAGAATACTGGGACGGAGTATCCGTTTTGTACTTACTTTTGGACGAACCTGATACTGTACCATCAAACATATCAGGCATGCTGCTGGGCGCGGAAGGAATTTTACCAGACTTACTATTTTCCCGGCGCGGAAATGGATATCGCTGATATTCTTGCATCGCAGAAATTGGATTATGCCCGGCAGTTGATGGTTTCCGGACAGGCAGCCAGAGTTTGCTCCTCCGTTTGCCCAATGTACAAAAACCATTTGGCAGGGCGGGAGACATCATTGAAGTCACGGTATGACTTTTATGCTCCGTTGCGCTATTCGGATGAGGAGCTTGACCGATGTACTCCTTTGTTCAGGGAAAACATTCTTCGTCTGAGGCAGGGAATGAAAACGGGCAAACTGCCTTCCGGGACCTATCCTTTGCTTCTGACTTTTTCTCTTGGCAACGCCTGCAATCTGGAGTGCCGCATGTGTTCTCTAATCCTGAAGCCCCGTTTTCGTTATACCGATCACGCGTTGGAGGCAGTGATAAAGGCCATGCCTTATCTGACCTACCTGTGCCTGACAGGCGGGGAACCTTTCCTTTTTCCTGCCATGAAGCGGCTGTGTGATGAGGCTGCCAGGTATCCGCAGTTAAAGTTACGGGCTTCCACCAACGGGAATTTGATAAACAGCCCGTACTGGATCGACAGGATACTTGAACAGTTCGGTGTGATTTCTTTTTCTGTTGACGCGGCTACTTCGCAAACACACAGCAATATCAGAAAAGGTAGTGATTTAACAAAAATTATCGGCGTTACATCTGCCCTTGCGTCTAAACGTAGGTCAGAGCTTCCCCAGATAGATTGGACATTCTGCATGCAGCGGGAAAACATGAGTGAAGTCTCGGATTTTGTCAGACTTGCCGCTGAATCAGGAGCAGATAAAGTTGTTTTGCAAATAATGAATTATTATGAATACAAAGAAATGGGGGTTTCCCCGGAAGATGATGTCAGGTCGTCCCGTGAACTGGGCCGGACAGCTTTGGAACACCTCGCCCGCGCCCATGAAGCAGTTAATGATACGGGAATAGTCATACAGGATAATGCCAGTGTGGATATCTACATTGCGTACCCGGATCTGGATAAGGTGACGCCGGAAAACACGACAGCCTGCTGCATGGTTGATGTATAGTCTTTACAGGAAGTTCGTATGATCGCTCTCTATCACCATCCTCAGGCTGACCGGGCACATTTGCGGGGACGTCTTTCCCAATTGTGCGGAAAGGAGGTCCCGGCGGATTCCATTGTCTGGTTTTCCCATGCGGGGAGGAGCATGACTCCGATTGCAGGCGGGGATGCCAATTTGTGTGCTCCGCTTTCTTCGAAGTGTAAGGTTGCCTGTTTTTTCGAGTCCGCTGTTCCCTTGCCCAATGATGCGGGTGTTGCTGCTTATTTCGGTCAGAAGCTACTCGACATGGGAGATGGTTCCGAAATTTTCGTTTCGCTGGGTTGCTGGCCGTCATCCATGGAGCGGCGGCTTGTCTTGTGGAGATTGTGCCGTTGGCTTCCGTCCTGTCGGGTCGAGAGAGCTCCCGGTGCCCGGTCTTTTTGGCGGTTGACCCGAAAAGGTGAGGGCCTTGAGGAAGATTTGCGTAAGCTTCCGGGAAGGGTGTATGGTTTGGCAAATGATTTTGCCGGATTCAGAAACAGCATGCTGGAGAGCGGTAATCTGTTTTCGGACCCAGATGAAGATTATGCCCATTCCGCGGAGCTTGTTTTTTGTAATAACCTGAAGCGGGTGCTGCTCAACGCTTTCCTCATGGATGTTGTCTTCCGGGCGGCTTTCGGTTCACGCCGGATACGTTTGCTTGACGTGGGGGGAGGATTTGGTTTTCTGGGGGCGGCTCTGGCTGAGCGCGGGCATGACGTCACAGTTACGGATATAATGGAGAACCGGGTGGTCACGGGCAACCGCTGGCTTGCCCCGGCTTGCGGGCTGGAAGACCACTTGAGATTTGAGCAGGGGCGAATGGAGGATTTGAGCGAGCTGGGCGGGACTTATGACTGCATCACTTTCTGGGGCAGTCTGCTGCTCTGCGACAGGGAGCAGGTCGAACAGGTTCTGCACACGGCAGCCTCCATGTTGAGCCCGGACGGCATCATAGTGGTGGAAGAGCGGCCTTCGGGGATGAGCGGTTCAGATAGAGCGGAGCAGTTCAGCGCAGATGAGTTCAATGCACTTTTGGAAAAGACAGTGGGGTCGCCTACATATTTTAATCCGGTCAGCGGTAAACGAATTTCTTTTGACACAGCAAAACATTTCATTTTGCTGGCTGTGGCAGCACGTGACGGCCGGAAGTTGACGCATCCGGTGATGTCCTTGATTAAGGAGCTGTTGAGGACTGTATGCGTTACACCGTAATGTATTATTTCTTTATGCTTAGAAAGGCTGTCAGGCGTCGTTTGGGGCTTGTCCCGCGTTCGTTGAAGTTTCCTTTTGCCGATGACCTTGATGCTGTGATTCCCCCCGTTAAGCAAAATGACGGCGAAGAGAAAGTCCGGCTTGGGGTTGCTGATTATTTTCTGGAATTCTCCGGGGATTGCGTGCAGCTGCTTACTCCTGAAATGGAACGGCTTATTGATGATATGCAGTTCTCATACAAGCAGTGCCGCGTGTATGACTGCGTGGAAGAATGCAAAGGGCCGATTCTGCATCTGAATACTGTGCAGGGTTTGAGTGTCGGGGACTGTGTTCGGGTATACATGCCGGTGTACGGACGTTCCACCAGGTCCTCGTTTTACGTGCCCGTGCGCATCAAAGAATTGCATGAAGCGGAATCTGTCATTGTTATTGATCGTGATCTTCCCGGTTATATACAAAGTCTGAAAATATCGCCGTCAGTGTTTAAAGAACTGAACCAGCAGGTTCGCTGGCGGAATCAGCTTGTCCGTCTTGAGCAGGAAGACGGCATTGAGACTCTGGTTGTGGAACGTTCCTATGATGATCTTGAACTGCGGCTGGTTTTTATTCCGGACACAACGGGGCACAGCCTGACCTGCCGCATGACTGTGCGGCATACGCGGTCAATACTTCTGGACCATATGCGGCTGGCATTGCTTACGTCCTGTCCCCCTGAGGAATTGTATCTCAAGAACGGGGATATGCTTAAGCCGGGGGCCAAAGATTCGAAATGTGATTTTTGGCTTTGGAAAGAAGGGGCCCGGTTTGCCGGAAAATCGGCTAAATGGACCTGTTTGCGCAATACGGACATGTCCATGGTGGAGTATCGCGGCTGTGTCGGTGAGAGCCGACAACATGCGCTGGTGCTGCATGCGGAAAATTTCATGGGCCAGCGGCATCGTCTGGTCAGCAGGGGGCGCGGCCGTTTTCTCCTCTCCAAGGATAAATCAGCACCGTATCGGCGTGCCGGTGAAGAACACAGCTATACGTTTCGTTTGTTTGTGGGGCCTAATCAGGTATCCCCGCCGAGGATTATGCATACTCCCGGACGGTACAGCGCAAGCCATGTCTGGACCGAGCATGCCGATACTGCGCTTATGAAGTCCCAGCGGGCGGTTTATTACGGTGCGGAGGATGTCGAGTCTCCGGCGCATGCCGCCGGTGGATTTGTCGGTCAGGGTCATGTGGTCACCAAAAGCGTTTTTTACAACAATCCGACCGGTCAACCTTGTCTGCACGGAGGTTCATCCGGCTCGGCGGAATATACTGAGCCGATGGTTGCCTATGCCGATAATGAGGCTTTCCGCTTGTTTTTGGATGACCTTCGCGGGTTGGGGCATGATATTTGCCTGCATACCAGTTCCCCCGGGCATTCTTCGGCGAGTGATAATCAACGGGCTTTAAAGGAAATTGCGGACAGATACGGCAGTCCGGTCTGGATAGATCACGGTGCGCATAAATGCCCTGTATGCGTTGGTGCAAAAGGTACGGACCCATCTTCGGAATATTATATGGTGCCGACTTGGAGGAGTTGCGGCATTAAATTTTTCTGGCAGGATTCGTCAGAAGATTTTGCACCTATGGAGCGGCATGAGATCAACCTGCTGCACAATGAAAGTGGAACCTACACACCCACGCCCCTGTACTGGAAATCTCCTCTGCCGGATGGCGAGTCCATCACATGGGCCTCCTGCTCATGTCCCGGGCGTTATTACACTTCGTCCTCGATCCGGCGGCTGATCAGGGAATACGGGGTGAGTATCCATAGGTCCTATTACCCGTATATTGAAAAGGAAGGGCAGGATTTTGGATATCTTGACTGTAATAACGGATTTTATACTATCTCCAAATCTTTTGACAAAGTGCTTCGCTTTATGCGTGTTCAGGCCGATAAGGGGGAGTTGCTTATCACCACTGTTGACACTCTCATGGGTTACTGGTTGAAATTGGCATTTTTGGAAATAACAGCTTTGGATCATAATTCTTTTACTTTGGAAAACCGGGGCGGCAAATCCATTCCCGGGTGCAGTTTTTTAATCCGGGCCGCTTCCGTTACATCACCGGACGCGACTCTCTCGACCAGACCGGTGAAACGCGGCAGCATAATGGTCTGGTTTGATTTTCCCGCCTGTTCACAAATGAGGTTTAACATTCATGAGTAATGATATTTTGAAGTTTCCCCTGCGTTGTCTGAATCGGGTGCGGGAAAAAATAGCCAGCCGGCATGAGACGTGGGTTACGCCTGAGAATTATCCTTTTTCTCCGCCTGCCCAGCGCGGGGCCATGCTTGACTGGGTGTTGAATTCTGAAAAAGGCTTTGCAGCTTTTTTCAGGCCTCGGTGCGGCAGCACATCTGTGACGATGTGGTTTTTCGCCAATATGGGATATCGGCTGCGTGGCGTTTCTGTGGCAGCTTTTAGAAAAGATTGGGTGGATACCCACCGTGAAGAGCTTGAACAGGGATTGGAAAAAAATTGGGATAGTCTGCACAAGTTTGTTGTTGTCCGCGATCCCTTTGACAGAGCCGTGAGCAGCTATCTGCATACGGTGAATTATCCAAGCGAGGCGCAATTAAAGAATCTTTCCACGGTTCTGGGGCCAGATGTGACGGAAAAAAATCTCACTTTTCGTCAGTTTATGCACTTTTTACAGCAGGTTGACTTTGACAATATGGCTTCAATCTGGCGGCGGCAATCCACTTTGTCCTGCTGGGAGCGGGGCGGGGTCGATGATGTGGTTCGTCTGGAACGTATGAATGAATATCTACATTCATTGAATAAGAAATACGGCTTCCGACACGAACCGACTTATAATTCCGTAACCGTTCCTGAAGGAGAACATGTCCGACAGGCGGGAAAGGAGTGTTTTGCCGATATCCCGTTCAGTGAATTGTTGGCCTACAAACAGGGGGCAGTCTTCAAGTCTTTTCCGTATTACAGCGAGTTCTATGACAATGAGTTGCGCCAGATACTGAGCGATGTTTTTGCTGATGATCTGGATATTTATGAAAACGCAAATATCCGGTAATCCGGGCTTTCATACAACAGGTAGGTCACGCTGGTTTTTATGATTTGAACGTGCTGCATCTTGTTTTTTATAATCAATTTCTACCCTTCGCTTTATGGGTTTTCAGATAAATCTGATAAAGCCTGCATTCCGGATGGCAGACCTCGGAATATTTTTCCTCAAGGAATAGACGGCGTGCCTTTTGAAATTGCCGCGAGTTCCAAACATCAAGTATGGATTTTTTTGTATCAATCGGTATGTATGTAAATTCGGGTTTTGCATGGCAGCAGAAACTTGCATACGGGGGAGATGATATTTGTAAGCGGGAAAATGGTGCAATGCACGGCATGCAGCCGTCAGGCATGGTTTGCAGCAGTTTCTGATTGTCGGATGTTCTTCCGCTCATCATATCTGTATAAGATTTCAATTTATCCAGTTCAAATTTTTCATACAGACCGGGCGTGAACTTTTTTATGGCAAAAGGTACTTTTTCCCATCCTATACGTATGCCGTTCCGCGAGGCCAGTTCATCTGCCAGCTTCATTTCCCGGCACAAGGTTGCCATTACTTCCATATCATCAATCCTAACGCGGGCCTGATCCGTTATTCTGGGGGTATCCTGCCAGAGCAGCCATTTGAAATCGACGGTCTTGATGCCGTGTCCAGCTGCGAAATCAACAAATGCGCTGAGTTCAGAATAGTTGTGGCCGGTGACGATAAAGTTAATCTGCAGTTCTGGATGCTGCTGGTTATTTTCTTTTTTGTATTGCTCTATAAGTGACAGGTTTTCGTTAAGGAGATTCCAGTCTCCGCCTTGTCTCATTATGCTGTATGTTTCAGCAGAGGCTGCGTCAATGGAGTTATTGATATGGGAACAGCCGTGTGCAATTTTTGCCACATCCAGATTTCGGAGATTCAAATTGCTGGTTACTGACAAGTTTAAATCCGGGTAGTCGGCAGCTGTATTTATTATTTTCCATGCCATCGAGTTCAGCAGGGGTTCGCCGCCTGTCAGGGTTATTGCCGCTGTACCGCCAATGCCGTTTATAACCTGATGCAGCAAAGTTTCGGAGATAGCATGATGCCGCAATTTGTCCGGGTAGCCGCAGAAGATGCATTTGAGATTGCATATCGATGAAACATTGAGCAGATATGAAGCTGGAAGTGTGGAAAGTTTTGTTTCAGCTGATTGGATATGCCGTGCAATTTTTGCCTTTCGTTCTTCTACCGACTCTTTCCTTTTTTTTTCAGTTGTTTTTATTCTGGATATGCGAGTGTCGATATCCTGCCCGGTCATAGTCAGGGCTTCCTGCGCTGTTGCAGTCTGTACAGGGGCGTCTTTTCTAAAAAGTTGCAGGTAAGAATGCTTAACTGCCACGGCGCGAAACCCGAAAGCCTCCAAAGTCGCGGACAGGTCTGTATAGGACATGCCTTCCAGAGTGTTCAAATTCGTAAACGCGAGTACGCCGCCGGGCAGTATGCTTTCGCTTATACGCATTAATTCCATGCGGGCATCTTCAGTATCGTGAAAGGGCATGCTTGCCGTAACTATACCGATGTGAAACGGTTCGTTACGCTCAAGGATTGAGAGGCCCGCTTTTGCAATGTGCAGGTTTGTAAATCTTTGTGAGTAGCGTTCCAATATCTTTTTCCCCACAGGGAAAAACTGTCCGTGAAAGCACAGAGCCAACATGTGTTCCGGTTTCCGGGCCCTGTTCAGGTACATGGGTCTAAGGCCCCAGCTTGAACCTAGAATCAGAACCCGTTTTCCTTTTATGGAGCCTCCGTCTTTTGTGGCTTTGGACGCAGTTGATGCTATATGGTCAAAAGCGGCAAAGGCTTTGGGAGAACAAAAGGAGCGGATATGGCTGTCTTCGTCTTTTTGTCCCCGGTATTTTTCGGTTTGTCTACGGAGTTCGTGGTTGTTCCACTGGCGCATGGCGTCTACTGCGTCTCGCACCCAGTCTGCGTCGGGTCCAATGCAGCGAATCTGGGCTACTGCCATGGAGATTATCTTGTGTAGTGTTTCAGTAATCATTGAAACCTTTGTTTTGAGATCATGTGTTTTGCTCAACTTGTCGACACGACTCCACCTCGCGTGGAAAACCGCTGTTCATCTGAATGCAGATGCGGCGGCTCTTTTTAGCTCCGGGAGCAAATAACTCTACCTGTACATCGGCTATGGTGTAGCGGCTGACCAGCGCGAACCCGCCGTCTTTTGTTTCTGCTGTCGAGATTGCGCCGTAGGAAAGCAGGCGGCGGCAACGCTCCACAGCTGCCTCCACAGGCACCCGCCACAGGGCGCGCATGTCCAGTCGCTCGGCAAGGGAGGCGAGCAAACCGTGCCGCAGATCCGGGTGGGTGCAGATAATGGCATGCCCTCCAAGACGGAGCAGCTCCTCAAATCGTGGCCCCAGACGGTCAAAATAGTCCAAAGAATTATCCGAAGTGGCCCCCTCCAACGGAAATCGTATGGGCAGGAGCCAAACATCCGTCACCCGGCAGGTGTTACCGTGGTCGATCAGAGTCGGACGCGGAATCCCGATCTGACTGGAGAGAATTTCACCGTACAGGGCGTTATCGCGCTCCAGCCATTCAATGCTTCTGGTTCCTTCCCAATAATCCGAACGCAGGCCGGAGTGGAAGGTTACGCCGCAGCCCTGTGTTTCGTTCCGGCGGCCAAGGGCGTGAACGCCCGACTCCTGCATGTTGTTGCGTACGAATTCGGGAATTCCGGAACTGTGCTCAGCTTCTGAAATGAAATACCAGCTTGCACATGCGCTGTTATAGTGCTCGCGTTGGCAGTCAAGCAGGCTCCGTGCCTGTTCTACGGAAGTGTTGCGGTCCACATCAAAGGTGATGCTTAAGGCGTTCTCGTACCCCTGCGGCCATGGAAGGATTCGCGCAAGGGTGATTCCGGATTCGGCTGCCATGGTTCGGAACAGGGCCAGCCAGCATTGTTCAAGTATAAGCGCGTTCGGGGAATAATTGTTTTCGTTGAGTTCATAACTGCCGTCCTCAAGATCGGGGACAGTCAGCGAGTCAAGCCAGTTTGTCAGCAGGGAGCTGGAGATCTGGCGTCTGTCAGGTGATACGTAAGCTCCGGTTCCGTGTTCCGTGGAGATTTTCCAGTCTGAATCAGCATCTTCATAAACCAGCCAGCTTCGGGAACGGACAGTTGTGGAGCAGAGTCGATCAGCTATGATATCCTGATCAGCGGTCAAGGCCAGAAAGCCGCTCAACACGGGAGAATAACAATAGGATGCGCTGTTGCTGCGGTTGCGGATAAGGCCGGTCTCCGCATCATACATATCTTCGCTCAGCAGCCGGGACAGGATCTGCTGGTGGATTTCGGTTTCCCCATGCATAACAGCCGCAAGCCCGTACAGGCCGAGGACCGGCGGAACGGGAGTTTTCAACAGCCGCTGTGCCCGCTCTTTCCAGACTGCCCGGAGCAGGGTGCGGCAGCGCAGGCATAAGGCGAAAACAATTTCATGGCTGCTGGAAAAATATTTTTTGCAAATCCGGGCCGCTACGCTTGCGCCGCCGGGAAATCCTGCAGCGGTGAGAGTGGTTAAAAGCGTCCGTTTGAGTCTTTTTTCTCCATACGCTTTGTCCAGTATTTTCCGGATCAGGCTGTTTGTGGTCGGCTGTGTGTCCAGCCCGTGCGGTGCCGCAAGGCGGTCCAGAAACGGTTCCAGAGAAGTGGAGTGTTGTCTGGCAAAGGCCCAAAGGAGTATAAGCAGTTCCTCGGGAGCGTTTGCCGTGCCTTTTTCCGCGCGTTTGAGCACTGCCCGCAGGCTCAGGATCGCTGCCCGCGTTTCCGGGGCGGTGTTTTCGGGAATCGCCGGGTAGACAAGGTGCTGTCCCGTGGACGGCAGGGGCGTGTCCGCCATGGAAAATGGATGGGTCAACCGGGCGTCGCCGTCCAGAATACGGCCAGGCAAGGATATGCTCCACTGGTCGTCTTCAGCTTCGCTGCCGTCCAGCCGGAGTGTGGCATGGACGGAGTCGGGTATTGGGCTGTCCGGGGCGAAAACCCGGACCTGCGGCAACCCCAGCGAGGTGACGAGCAGGCGGGCGGCTTCTGCTTCGCGGCTTTCAGGGGCGGCGATGACGGCTATGGCGGGTGCTTCATGCCATTCCGGAGTGGGGCGGGGACGGGGTCTGGCCGGAACCCCTGTCAGGAAGGAGTTCTGTTCGTAAAGCCCTCTGGGTACGACCCCTCCGCAGGAGACAAAGCAGCCTGCCCCGAGACGCGCGCCGGGCAGTATGGAAACGTTGGCGGAAATCAGGCAGTTGTCGCCGATTTCAACCCGCTCGTATTCATATCCCCTTTCAAAGAAGGCTTCTGCAGAGGGAGAAATGTCATGGTTGGCACTGTGGATGAAGGTCCTCGGCCCGATTCGGCAATGCCGCCCCAGGCGGATGCCGCCGCTTCCGTAAATGAGCGCGCCCTGATTGATGCGGGTATCGTCGTCCAGAACGATGCGTCCGGGGTGGGAAAAACGGCAGCCTTCCTCAATGCGCACCCCCCGTCCGAAGCGCAGAAAATATGGTTTGTATGCTTTGGACCGTGCAAGAATTCCCGATTCTCCTGACTGGTCGGCAAGTTCTGTCTGAACCTCTTCCCATGAGCGTTCATTATGCATCAGCGACTCCGTATAACCGTTGAATAGATGACGATATGCCAAGGTCTTGTGGAAAATGGTATTTATTTTGCTTCATAAAAGGTGTAGGTACAATTTTCTGACATTTTCGGTTTAGGAGGTCACTTCTCTGTGATAAAAAATAACGCCATTGGGATGGTTGTTCTTAATTCTGTAAGCCATGACGCCCGAGTGATCAAGGAAGCAGAAACTCTTTCTGCGGCAGGGCACAAGGTTACCATCTACGGCATTCAGGATGTGCGGGACAGCCGGGCGGAAAATCTTCTGCCTGCAGGAACCCGGATTGTCCGCGTCCCATGGCAGGAAAAGAAGGACAAGCTTCTTCTGCTGCGGGGGGCGGCGTTCACCTTTGCTGCGGGAACCGGGTTATTCTGCCTGCTGCTTCTCGGCGTAATCCTTAACAGGGATTTCACTGCGGCCGTTCAGGATATCGTCTACCGGGCTGTAGGCTCTATCGGTCCGCTTTTCATACTGCTTTACGTTGTTGGCGTGCTTTTTTTTGCTCTGGCTACCGTCAAGGGAGCACATTTTATGCTCAACCGGTATGCCAGCTATGACCAGAGTAAACGAAACCGGAAAATCGGGGCCGCCACTGCCGCACAACCTTCCGCTTCCGCGCAGTCTTCCGAAGCTCCCAGGTCCTCCGCAGTAAAAAAAACTGCCGTTTCAAAACCTCCGAAAGTAAAGGCCGTTTCGAAGCCGTCCCGGCTGGCGGCTCTGATGAATGCTTTTCCCTTGCAGAAGTACCTTTCGCAATATGTCTTTTATCGCATTGTCGGACATGAAATCCGGGGTGCGTTGAAAAAAGATGCGCCCGGAATTGTGCACTGCCACGACCTCAACAGCATGCCTATCGGGGTGGCGCACAAGAGGGAGACCGGCTGTGAGCTTACCTATGACAGTCATGAGATTTATGAAGAGCTGAGTCTGTTCACTCCTTTTCAACGCTGGTATTACGCCCGTCTGCAACGGCAGATTGCGCCTTATGTTGACCGTTTTATAACGGTTAACGATCATATTGCTGATTTTCTGACCGCTAAATATCCGGCCCTGCCGGAGGCCGTAGTGATCAGGAATGCGACCTTCCCGGCCGAGGTTGTTCCAGCGGACGGACGGCTGCACCGTGCAGCGGGGCTTGAATCCGGCACCCGCATTCTGCTCTATCAGGGAGGGTTCGCCCGGTTTCGCGGGTTGGATGTTCTGGTGCGTTCCGGGCCGCTGCTGCCTGAAGGATGGGTGCTGGTCATGATGGGATGGGGTGCTTATGAATCCGCTTTGCGCTCCATTGCCCATGAAGTAGATCCGCAAGGAACCCGTATCCGTTTTATTCCTCCCGCTGCGCAGTCGGAGCTGCCTTTGTGGACCAGCGGTGCCTCGCTTGGGGCCATTCCTTATGAAAATGTCTGCCTCAATCACTGGTTTTGCTCCCCCAACAAATTGTGGGAATATCCCAATGCGGGTGTTCCTATTCTGGCCAGTCCTTTTCCCGTATTGAAAGACGCGGTGGAAGAGTGCGGCATAGGGATGCTGCTGGATGACCCGGTGACAGCGGAAGGTATCGCCGCAGCTGTGGCCCGCTTTGACGAAGGTGCAGAGCAGAAAATGGTTGCCAACTGCCGTGCCTTCATTGCCCGCGACAACTGGCATGTTTACGCCGAACGTCTGCTTAAAATGTATGAATTCCCTGAGGTTCAAAGGAGGGCCGGAGTATGACGGCAAACTCTGTCCCGGCTCTCATTCTGCCGTCCCGGCAGGAAATTTTGCGCCTTCAGGAGCATGAAAACGCATGGTATCTGAGCGGCGCGTTCGATCTGGTGGTCAGGAAGCATGGACTGTTGGGGGTTGACCCTTTTTATGGCGATCTTCGGGGGGCTGCGTATGGTTTTCTGGGGCGTAATACGGTGTGGCGGTCAGAATGGGAGAACTCTCCTTTAGTTATTGAAGCTCCGTTGGACGCGAGTGTCTGTGCGGCTTTGGATGTGAAATGCATTGAAACCAGCGCGGCAGATATTTTTCTGGAGGAGCTTAACATCGGTTGCGGTTATTCCAGCTGCAAAGTGCGTAAGATTCCTGCCAAAGGTAAGGATTATTCAGACCCGTTCTCATTTAGTCCCCAAGATTCACGTTGGTGCCGGGGTGAATTCTCCGTGAAGTTTTTCCAGCCCGATGAGAGATGGAAACCGTTGTTGCACGGGGTGACCCCGGACGGCAAAAAAGGCATCGTCGCCGTGACGGACGGAGTGCGGCTTGTTCTAGGATTTCCTTTTTTTGATATATCCGTGTACCAGCACAGCCTGCCTCCACTGGGAGATACGGGGTACTACTCCATGGAAGTCAACCGTCCCACATGGAAGCTGGAAGGCTGGCTCATGGATCAGGCTGAGCGTCTTTTTTCAGAGGCGGGATGTCCTGTACTGCGCGCTCATGACTGGCCTGAAGGATATACTGCTGCTTTTTCTGTTCGTCATGATATGGACAGGCCGGTCGGTGCGGATGATCTTGCGTCCATTTTACAAACCTATGACGAGCTGAAACTGCGGGCATCGTTCTTTTTCCTGACCCGGACGGCCAAGGCCGGACTTATATCTCTGCTTCGGGAGCGCGGGCATGAAATTGCGCTGCACACCGAGGCCTCTTCAGCGGTGGGGCTGGGTGAAGAGAAGCAACGTCTTGAAAATATCATGGGCGAGCCTGTGTCCGGTTTTACGACGCATGGGGGGCGCGGAGGTGTAGGATACCTGGGTGCGACCCATTATGCATGGGGAGAGGAAAACGGATTCGGTTACGGAGAATTGCTGGGCAAGGACAACAAATTGCCCCACTGCGGGTTTAATCTGGGGAGCGGGGTGCCGCGAGCCTCTGGAATTATGGTTCCCGGTGTTCACAGCAGTCTGGATACCGGCATGAAGCCGGAGGCGCATAACCTGGAGCTGCTGCTGCGTTATCTTCCGACCCGTTTGCGGGAAGGAGCGCACTGTGTGGTCATGAATCACCCTGATATCCACCTGCCGCAGTTGGCGGAACTGCTGGGTGAATTGGATTTTGGTTCCGTCTGGAAGGCACCGCTCGGCACTGTCTGCCAATGGAACGCAACCTTAAAAGCGAGCAGCCGGGTCAGCCATGACGGTGATCGAATCGTGCTGGAGTTCGAGCGGCCGCTGAGCCACGCTGCTGCAATAAGATTTTCTGACCGCGTCGGGAGCAAAAATTTTTCTATCCCGGAGGGAGCTGTAAGGTTTGAGGTGGATCGTAAAACAGGCAAGGGGCAGGTAATGCATGAAGAGGATCGGCTGCAGCGTTTTTTTCCGACCATTGAGCGGCTGATTGTTCAGGATTTCGAGGCTCAGGGTATGACGCGGGAGCAGGCAGCCGGAACATTGCGCGTGAATACTGAAATGCTAACGGGGCGAACCCGCATGCTTGTCGGAGGGCTTCGGTTGTCGTCCGGGCATCATGTGGCGGAGCTTGGCTGCGGTTTTGGATTTTGTGCTCTCGGCCTGCACCGGGTGAGTGGAGCGCGGGTGACCGGATTTGACATTAATCCACGTTTTTTGAAACTGGGTGACGCATTGCTGGAAACACATCCCGAATTGAACCGGTTTCTTTCTTTCCGGCAGTTGGATTATGTGGAGGATGCACCCGGCGAAAGGGAATATGATGCTGTAATCCTCAACAATACTTTTTGTTATATCGTAGGGCGCGAGCGTCAGCGGGCAGCCATTGAAAATATTCGCAAAAGTCTTGTGCCCGGCGGAGCGGTCTGCTTTTACCAGTTTAACCCGTGGTTTTTCCGCGAGCCGTTTACCAAGTTGCCCTTCGTGCATTGGCTGCCCAGAACAGCTGGGGATATGGTTGCCCGCAAGCTGGGGCGGCGACAGCTTTCCGATCTGGATTATGTTTCCCCGGTCCGGTTGCGCACCATGTTGCAAAAAGCCGGGTTCGGCAATGTCCGTTTTTTGCCGGGAGGATCACCTTTTTCATGGCGTCGCCCCAAGCGGTCCTTTTTTCCTTACTACGCAATGACGGCGAGATTATGTTAAAGAAATTTTTGCGATGTTTTTCCCGCTTGAACCAAAGAGCGGAGCGGTTGTTTTTTCTGCTGGAACAATTGCGGGATGAACGGGCCGAATTTATCTTATCCCGCTCTCTGGACAGGAAAGCAAGGGGTGAGGCCTCCCCCTTTGTCCTGCTGCGTTGTGATGTGCATGCCGTCGGACCGAAAGAGCTGATCTGTTTCGGGCGTGAGCTGGCTAAACGTTCACTGCCTGCGGCCTTCCTTTTTCTTGCTCCGGACCATCCTGCCAATCTGGGCAGACTGTCGCCGCAAGAGCAGTTAACGGCCATGCGCGAGCTGGAGGGCATGGGACATGAAACAGGTGTGCATCTGGATCCGCATTATCTCATCTCCGGACAGGAATGCTCATTGGAAGATATCCTCCGGGAAATGCTCTCGGTTTTTTCCGCCAATGGAATTAAGCCTGTCACGGGCAGCATTCACGGAAATTCCCGTTATAAGGGATTGGATGAGAATGGCTTCGGGACGGCCTTTGATTTTTTTGCGGAACTGGGGCGGCAGCCTGATTTTCCGAAGCTTTCCAATGTGCATCCCGAGCTTGCAGAGTCCATCCGCAGGAACCGGATCAGCCTGGAGTCTTTGAATTTTGACACCTGGATCGACCAGCCGCTATGGACCCGGAAAAACGGTTTCATGGTAACTAACTATATATCTGACAACGGGCTTGCCAAGAGCGGGACTTTGAGTGTGACCCTGCAGCCTGATTCCATGAAGCATTTGAAACTGGCCGATCATCAGCCTCCGGGGGCGTTGACCTGTACTGCGGCCCGTGAGCTGGTTCCGCTGAAAGGCGGTGGTATGCTGGAGCCTCCATTTACCGGGACCCGGAATCTGGATTTTTTTAGTGCTGGGCTGGATGGGCTCGTCAAGGTGCTGCCTTCGGTGCCTCTTCTTTTTCTGCTGCATCCACAGCATTATGTGGAGGGTGCTCCATGATCTGGAACCGTTTGTTTTCCCGTTTTAAAAAAAAGCCCCAACGTTTCCAGAAATTAACTGAAGATGATCTGGCCTTGTACGGCAAACCTGAGGTTATCGCATTGTCACCGCCGGAGACAGATGATCCCCGCTGCCGGGAAAAAGCAGACAACTGGATTGCGTGGAAGGGGGCACCGTATCCGGCGCAGCGACATTCCGAATATCTTGATGTTCCCGGGGCTTCGGATCGTATTTTGCTCTCGGCTATTTTACGCCCACCAGTGGATGTGCAAACCTATCTTGCCGGGGTTGACAGAAAAACCCGGTATCGTCTTCGAGGTGTAAAGGCTGAAAAAGAAGGGTATATCTGCCGCCGCATCAACCCTGCCGAACATGCCGAAGGCATCTGGGAAGTGGTGCAGTCCGCATCCGTCCGGCAGGGGCGGCCTATAGAGAGTGGGATTCTTGCCCGCGGCCCTGAACATGATTTTCCGGAATATGTGCCCTATTCCCAGCCCATGTATCAGGACATTTGTATAGGGGCCTTTTCTCCGGACGGAGTTCTCGCTGCGTATATTTTGGGTAAAAGGGTAGGTCAACATGTGCAGTATGATGAAATCATGGCTCATGCGGCGCATCGTAAATACGATGTCATGCATTTGTTGCATCTGTGTTTTCTTGATGCCTGCATGACGCTTTCCCTCCCGCCGGGTATACTGCATTACGGCCCATGGTACAGCGGTGCGAATCCGTTTTCCCCTGAAGGAGGACTCAATAAATGGAAACGAAAAGTGGGATTCCGGCCAGCCTATCTGGTACTCCGGTCCTCATAGGCGGCTGGCCGCGCTCCGGGACTTCTCTGCTCACAGCCATGCTCGGTTGCGCTCCCGGACATGTGCAGGGTTATGAATTGCATCTGCGCAAGCCGAGCTTTGTGACCGGACTTTCCGGGAGGTATACCCGGAATATTTTTTCCTCGCTGGGGCTTAACGGCGAAGAATACGACGCTGTCTGCGCCGGGATTGACCTGACTCCAATGAATCTGGGGGCGTGGACCGGGCCTGTTGACTTTGTTTCGGGTGAGGAAGCCACGGGGCTGGAAACAGGTAATTTCTCCGGCGAATTTTTCGCCCGCGCGTATCTGGCGGATCGGCTCATGAACAGGCTCGCTGAATTGCAACAGGCCGGTTCATGGGGCTTCAAGATTCTGGGCGATGCGGCATATGCAGAAGAATACTCCCGCGTTTGGCCAGAGGCCCGGTTTGTCATGATCCACCGGGACCCCCGGGATTCCCTGCCGTCAACACTCAAGCACCTCATGCCTCAGTTGTGCGCTGAGGACGGGGATAATTCTTCCGGGCTGCGCCGCTTGGCAGAAGATTGGCTTTTTACGGTCACCAGCTGGCTGAAATTCTCCGCCCGACCGGACGTACAGAGCATGGATATCCGGTATGAAGATCTGGTTACCCTTCCGGGGGAAATTCTCGAAGGCTTGGCTTCTTTTTTGCAGATGGATCTTTCAGGGGCACTTGATTTTTACTGCACGGATGACACCGCGCGTCAGGCCGGACGGTATGACCATCTTGCCGGATTGCGCCGCCCTCTGCATGCTGATGGTATCGGGAGCGGCAGGCGCGGGCTGAGCAGTGGAGAAGAAGCCGCCATACTGGATGTTTGCGCGGATACAATGAGCATCTTGGATTATGTGGATTGAGAGTTGATTTCGTGGTGCATGCATTTAGCGTGTTTTTGGTAGCGATTATATTTTTCGGAGGTTTTGCCGTTGTTGAACAGCCCCAGTATACCCATAATTTCCCGTATTGCGATTTTTGCGGCAGGCCGCTCTCCCGCATGCCGCCGCGCGCTTGAGGGGATGAGTGACAGTCTGCCTGTTCTGCCTCGTTGGGCGCGGGAAGGCCGGGAAATTTTGCATGGCTGGTTTAGGCGGAGCCTCAGCGCGGAACAGACTGAAAAGCGGGGCGGCGATCCCGAGACCATGGAACGAAATTGCCTGACCAGCTATTGTTCGGTGAGTGCCTTTGCAGCTTTGGATAAAAAAATGACCTATGTGGCGCAGAAACTCGGGCGGTCGCATGTCGGAGGACTGACGGGAGCGGTGCTCGGCTGTGACTGGGGATATGATGTGCTGTACGCGGCACATAGATGGAATCCCGCCTCCCTTCTGGGTTTGGATTCCAACGGCAAGTACGCCATGCATGCTCAGGATTTGCTACAACGCTGGCGCAAGAAAGGGCTTTTTCATAATGTGGAAATTGTTGCCGGAGGCGAAGATCATCTGGCGCTGCAGCCGGAATTTTTTGACTTTATCATCATAAAAAAAAGTTTTTCCCTGATGGACATAGGTTCCTCCCGGCAGGAGCTTTTCACTGCGTGTGCCGCACTGAAAAAGGGCGGCGTGCTTTTGATCCTCTGCGCAGATAAACAGGATATGGCGCAAGAGGATATTTTTCAAACGCTGGAGGTTGCCGGATGTCCGCATGCCGAGGTTGTTTCGGTTCCCGGAACTAAACACGCGATTGTGGTCGTCAAAGCCCGCCATGAAGAACTTGGCAGAATGGACGAATTGCTGGCAAAGGCCGGACAGGATGATTATTCACTTGTCAGTCGGCTTGATGACAGCGGTCTCCCGGATGATACGGCCGAAGAGCGTGAGCGGAAACTGCTTTCCCTGATAGATGCGAAGCAAAGCGTGCTGGAAACGCTGCCGCTGAATTATATGCTGAAGGTAACCAGCCGCTGCAATATACGCTGCCGTTTTTGTGATTATTCGGACATCAAAAGACATTATACGGTTTCACCCATCCACCTGCATCAGATAATGGCAACCCTTGGCGGAACAAAGAGTCTTTCGCTCAGCGGCGGAGAGCCGCTTTTGCACCCAACCACCAGACTGTTCATGGAAAAAGGGGCGGAGTTTCCGGACCTTAAGATTTCGCTGGCTTCCAACATGCTCTTGGCGTCCCGGGATATCGATGTGATGGCCGAGAGTCTGTACCATGTGGCCTGCTCGCTGGATGCCGCTACGAAAGGAAATTACGAGCTGGTCCGGACCAGAAGCAATTGGGAAACAGTTGTCGGCAACCTTTCCGCCCTTACGCAGCGCAGGGAGAAACTGGGGTATACCCATCCCACGCTTTCCCTCAGCTTTATTGTCATGGGACATAATATCGATGAGATGGCTGATTTTGTTTCTCTTGCCGGAGAACTGGGTGCTGGCGGGGTTACTTTTCACTGGCTCTGCTGGACTCTCACCCCACGCTCCTTTCACTCGATGATGGTCGATCTGACCGATGATGATGTTGCCCATCGGTTGTGTGCGGCAATAGTGGAAGCGGTGCAACGGGCTGCCCGGCTGGGGCTCGACTGCCTGATCGGCAAAGTTGCAACGAGGGTTCTCCGGGAAAGGCCGGAACTTTATGAAGAGTACGGGCTGGCAAAGCACTGCCCGCCCGCCGGATTAGCGTGGGGAGGCGGTGATATTGAACTGAAAGGTTACCCGTGCGCCATGCCTTTTACCTGGATGCGGATGACTTCGCCGATTAATGCCTGTTTTTGTCATAACAGTCTGCCGAAATTCCGCTACATTCCCATCAAGTCATCGGGATCATTACTGGAAAATTGGAACAATGATCTTTTCAGGGAAGCCAGAGAACATTTTTATGCCGGATCATTTGAACAGGTCTGTTCACCTGATTGCCTTTATTATCAGAAATTTTTGAAGAAATAAAAAGAGGTGAATATGGCTGAGTCTGCAATGAAAATTCCGGTTGTTTGGGTTTTACTGCCCGCCTTTAACGAGGAAAAATCTTTTGCCACTTTATTCAGTCAGCTTGATGATGTTTTTAAAGAGCTGAAGCAGGAATACCGGATTGTGGTGGTGAATGACGGAAGTACTGATGACAGCGCGCCCCTGCTTGAGCGGCTTTCCGGAGAATATCCTCTGGAAGTGCTTACCCATGTTATCAACAGGGGGCTAGGCGAGACTGAGCGGGACGGCTTTGAATTCATTGCGCAGAAGTCCGGGGCCGAGGATGTCATTGTCCGTCTGGACTGCGATGTTACCCACGATCCCATGTTCATTAAGGCTCTGCTCGACAAGATGGCTGAAGGGTACGACGCGGTCAATACTTCCCGCTTTCAACCGGGTGGAGGGCAGACCGGGGTAAGCGGCTACCGTGCTTTTATCAGCTATATGGCTAATCTTTTCATGCGCGTCATTTTTAACCTGCCGCAGGTAAAGGATTATTCCTGCGGGTTCAGGGCTTACCGGGCATCCATAATCAAGGATGCCATAGGGATTTTCGGTAATGGCTTTATTCAGCTCAAAGGGTTGGGGTTTACCTCTACACTGGAAATGATCGTCAAACTGAAACTGCTCGGTTGCCGTTTTGCGGAAGTGCCCTTCGTACTCCGCTACGATTTGAAACCGTCAGAGAGTAAAATGATCACCAGCCTGACCACTCTCGGCTATCTGGTCATGGCCTTTATATATCACTGGCCCTTTGGCGGCTGGAGAAGCTATTACAAAAAACTGGCACCAACATATAAAAAATCGCGCGAACAGGCATTTTCCCGGTATGCTGTTCCTTCGGACCGACCTGCGATTTGCCGTATCGGCGGATAGTCCGGAATATGCAACCGCGCGACGCAACCCTTTTGGCCCTTGAGCGTTACTGGTCTGCCATGAGCCGGGGGCCAGCTTCCCTGCCCATTCCTGATCGGTTGGAGCAGACGCTTGACGGCAGTGGTTTTCCTTTGCGCTATGTCGCGCTGCCCCAGTGGGCGAAAGGCCTTTCCCCGACGGGAACAATTCCCGTTCCCCAAGGATGTGTCGAGCCCGGAGAAGGGGAACCGTGGCGGCTGACGGACTGGATCGGAGCCTCTTTCTGGTATCTGCATTGTCAGGCGGAACGGCGTTTTGAGGATGATTTCGGTCCGGTCCATTCGCAAAGCTCACGGCTTGATACGATTGATCCGGTCATTTGGGAGCGTTGCTGGGTTAACCGCATGGCTCTTTTTCTGCGGCGGTGGCTTGCCCGTGAACTTGGCTGTGACGAGGAAAAACTCGGCCCGTTGCCGGATGTGGAGATTACGTTGACCTGCGATGTGGATGCTCTGGAAAAAACATGGGCTATTCGCGGTAA
Source organism: Desulfovibrio sp. JC010 (assembly GCF_010470675.1). Taxonomy (NCBI): domain Bacteria; kingdom Pseudomonadati; phylum Thermodesulfobacteriota; class Desulfovibrionia; order Desulfovibrionales; family Desulfovibrionaceae; genus Desulfovibrio; species Desulfovibrio sp. JC010. The sequence goes on along the minus strand of NZ_VOIQ01000010.1, from coordinate 103,720 downwards.
ACAGACGGCATTCAGGCTTCTGTCCGCTTGCCGGTCTGCCGGGAAGAGCCGGGCGCGGGCATGCTTCTCACATCTTGGCGATGCGTTTTGTTTTGCTTTTTCAACGGGCAGCTACGATCTGTTTGAAATAATGGCAAAGGCGGCTGCTCCGCTTTCGTTACGCAAAATTTGTCATATTCATGCCCGGCAGGACGATACTTCATTTTTACAGCGCACCCTGTTCGACCCCGCGTACGGGCTGGACGATCCCCGGACACAGCGACTGCGGGAATTGTGTCGCACCTATGGCTGGGAAATCGGATTGCATCCTTCGTTCGGCAGCTGGGGAGATTTGCAAAAGTTGTTCCGGGAGCGGGAAGCGTTGGAAAAGTATGCCGGGGCACGGGTTGCCGCATGCCGTCAGCACTGGTTGAGATTTTCGTTTGCAGAGACATGGAAAGCACAGGAACAGGCAGGATTGCTTGAGGATTCCACCCTCGGCTTCAATGATCTCTCCGGTTTCCGCAATGGCGCGGCCCTGCGTTTCCATCCGTGGGATGAGAGTGGGGGGCGTTTACTTCGTCTCAAAGCTCAACCCCTTGTGTTGATGGATTCGCAGTTGTTTAGCGGGCGGTATGATAATGCTCAGGACAGACGTTCTCGTGTGGCGGAACTGGTGCAGGAAGTGCGCGATGTGCGTGGACAGGCTTCCTTTTTGTGGCATCCGCACACCCTCGGCAGTGATTTTAATTGGGGTGATGATTTTTTGTTTTTAATTGAACAGCTTGGAGTGGAAGGATAAAACGATGATTGGTCTCTTTACCCGGCTCCAGCCACATATAGGTGCGGCTAAAGCCCGCCGTCTATGCATGGTATTGGCCCCGCTCACGTCCCTGGTTACTACGCCATGGCAGTTGGCCCGTACTCTATGGAATTGCCGCGTCCTTCTGGACGGAAAGGTGGGCGAGTATAATCGTTTCAGTGTCCATGGCGGTCTCAACAGTCTTTATTATTTTACTCCGGCAGACGCCTTGCGTCTTTATGGGCGGACCGGGACCTGCCCCACCATGGGGTTGGGAGCCTATCCTCTGAGTTCCAATTTTCAATATTCTCTTCCGTCCCTGTACGCCTACCGCAGCGCATCGTGCATGGTAGTGCTTCTGGGGATGGGGATGTGGCTGCTGTCCCATCTGGCCTATGGCGATGCTCACGGCTGGGCATTTACCGGAATGGTCACGCTGCTGGCGGGGATTTCCACTACTTTTTATGCAAATACTTTTGCGCTCCAGCATTACAACGCCCTGTCATGGGCTTGGTTTCCGCTGGGGTTGTTCGGGTTGGTCTCCCAGCAATGGGGATTGGCAGCCCTTGCATGGCTGGGTGTTTCTCTGGGGGGGCCTAACGTGGCAGTTCTCGCCTATCCGCTTTCTCTGGTACAGGCCGTGGCTCTGGGCAGTATCGCGCCGCTTCTGGCTCTGATTCCGGTTACGGTAAAGCTTGCCTTGCACCTGCTGCCTTTATTTCACGCCCGTTCTCTCCGCGCCACATTAAAGGCCGTATTTCTTCTGGTCGGTTTTAATAAAAGCAAAGGGCAATACCGCAGGTCCGCCCACCTCACTTTTACTTCCCGGAATAAATACCAGTTCGCTATCTATGTTTTTTTTCTTGGAGGGCTTTTTTACACCACGGGTCACATAGGCATTTTTACTATCACTGCTTTGGTTCTATTTGTAATCAACCGCACCCGCTGCCGCGTTGGGGACGACCAGACCTTCCAGATGTTGCTTCTGTCCACAGCCACCATGGAAACGTTGGCTCTGGGGCAATTCTGGACCATTCCTTTCTATTGGATCGCGGCATCCCCTCTGGCCCGGACAGCCAATTTTCCTTCCATTCGTGGGGTACTCGATATGGTCCCGGCTCTTGCCCCTTTTGCTCTCAAAGAGCCGTTGCGCGAGATGGAAGCCTTTTTGGCTCCTGTCCGGACGGGCGAGCGTATTCTTATGGTCTTCAATGATCCTGACCACGATTTTGGCAGGATATTTGACGGCTTCCGCGTGCTTATCGAGCTGCCTTGTTTTGTTGCACAAAAAAAAGGTGTCCACTGTTTTCCTGACTGGTGGGCCGTAGTGGAGACCAATGTCGAGTCACCTCCTACTATATGGGGCAGGGACGTGAGCGTAGCTTCCGGCAATGCCGCTTACTGGAAAGCGGATTATCTGCTCATTTACCAAGTGGAAAATGCAACTCTGGATGTAGAGTGGACCCGGAAGGGGTACAGTCAGGCGGGCTATTTTTTCTGGGGTGACCGGAGTTGGATTCCCGAAGGTAATGAATCGTGGAACGGTCCGGCTCCGCACTGGTTCCTGCTTAAAACACCGGAAAGTGTGCTTTCCGAGACTAATACATAGTTACGGACAACACGAGCCATGCATGTTTTTCTCGTATCCCACATTAATCCCGGACAACGGGACGCGCTTCACGGTTTTTTAAAGGACCGGGAGGGTTTGTTGTCTCCCTATCATCTGCCATGCTACGCTGAGGCGGTGGGGTACGCCTTCGGGTTGGAAGACCTTTCTCTGGCTGCATTTGATGATCAGGGAAATGTCGTGGGGTATTTGCCGCAATGGCGCAAGGGAAACCGCATTGAATCCGTTCCGTGGCGGGATAAGGGCGGTCCTGTGCCGGATCACGGTCCTCATGTGTCGCTGTTTCTCAATAAAACCAGAGCCATGGTGCGGGAACAAAATCTTGCCGGGTTTATCTGGAAAGATTGCCGGGTGGACTCCTTGGATTGCCGGGAATGCGGGGTCAACGTGAATCTTCCTCTCAAGGGGCGGACCCGTGACGATCTGTGGGGTGCTGTTTCAAAGCGCAGGGCTGTGCGACAAGGAAAAAAAAACGGTCTTGTTTTCACGGTCCATCCTCCGGGGATGGATGCGGTGACCCGGTTTTATGAATTGTTTGTGCTTACGCGCAAACGTCTGGGCGTTCCAGCATATGCACAGGAGGTATTTGAAGCCTTGCTTCCCTGCATGGAACAGGGCCACGGCTCAATTCTCAGCGCGGACAAGGACGGCCGGATGCTTGCGGGCATGATCCTGCTTCATACCCGAAAAACAGCCATCTATGCCTATGGCGGGTCTTCGGATCAGGGCCGGGCATTGCGGGCCAATGATTTTCTTATGTGGAACGCTATCCTGCACAGTCTCAATCTTGGAGCGGAGAAATTTGAGTTCGGATCGGATTCACCCTGTCAGGAATCCCTGATCAGGTTCAAGTTGAAGTGGGGCGGCAGCAAGCGAATTGTTTCAGATGCGGTTGAAGGCGATATCAGCCATCTGGATCATACTACAGGCATCTACGCTCTTGCCGGAGCCGTTTTCCGCAGGCTCCCTCTTCCTTTATTTAAACTGGCATCCCGCCTTGTCATCAGATAGGATAGCACTATGTCCGATTCTTCTTTTATTCCCTATCAGGCTGTGGTCAACGCCTTCAGGCATGTGGGCGCGGGGCGCAATTTCAACCTGTTGACCATGGCCAGAAACGGCTTGCCCGCCTACCTGCCCATGAATGGTTTTGCTTTTTCGCCCTTGACCATCTTTCTGTCAGTCAATTCTGTGTGCAACCTGCGTTGTAAGATGTGCGATTTTGGTCAAAAAAACGAGGACAGCTCGTTTTTCCATAATCTCAATCCCGGTGGTGCTTCAGCTTCCCTTGATTTTGACAGGCTCAAAGATTTGTTGCAGGAGGCATCATCGTTCAGGCCCAAGCCGCGTATTTCCGTGACTACCACCGAGCCGTTTCTTTATCCCCGCCTTTTTGAATTGGCCCGCTTAACAACCGACCTTGGTATGGACTTTCAAACCACGACCAACGGGTTGCTCCTTGAAAAACGGATTCCGGAAATAATGGAGTCAGGAATCAGTGAACTGGGCGTTTCCATCGACGCTGCAGGCGCACTTCATGACGAGATTCGGGGTTTGCCCGGACTGTTTGACCGTATCATCAACGGGCTTAAGTTGTTGCATGAAGCCAAAAAGCGGGCTGGAACCAAATTTCCCACGGTGACTATTCTGACCACGATCAGCAATTTTAACTATCATGCCCTGGCCGACCTTTTTGCCGTTCTGCCGCAGCGTTTGTATGATCGGGCCATCATCAGCCATATGAATTTTGTCTCTCCGGCATCCGCAGAGGAACACAATACTCATTTCGCTGGAGTGGGTGAGGCACAGGTGGCAGGTCTTCCCGGTGATACCGATTTTTTACAGGTGGATGTGGGCATGCTGCACGAGCAGATCTCGCGCATCAAGAAAACAACTCCCGGTGCTCACTTTGCCCCTGATTTCAAACTGGCTGATCTAAAATGTTTCTATCGTGAGCCGGAAAGATTTGTCTGGCCCACCCGGTGTTATATACCATGGTTTGTGATGGAAATTCTTGCTGACGGGGGAGTTATTCCCATGACCCGGTGCATCCAGCTTCCTTTAGGCAATATCAATGAGCAGGGATTGGCAGAAATCTGGAACGGCCCGGCCTACCGTAAATTCCGCAGGCAACTGAAACAGCATAAACGTTTTCCGATCTGCCGCCGGTGCCGGGGACTTTTGTAGTCAAGTCCGTGTTGCTAATTGATTCTTCTATTGTTGTTGGGAAGTCAGGATGCCAACTTGCAGTGATAGGTTTTTATCAAAGAAAGAGAGTTGGGCATGTAAGGAAGAGGAAATCCTGTAGCCTTTTCAATTCTGAAGTGACGCTTTATAGCTTTTTCAAGTTGCCAGATACAATTGACATGTTCCAAAGAGGTAGCTTTCAGGTAATCAAAGTCAGCTTCACTAAAATTTTTAGCGGTGGATAGATATCTCCCAAAACTCCAGGCAAAGCCGCCTTCACAAGGAACGCTAATAAAGATATCGCCATCTTTTTTGGCGACTCTTGCCATTTCTTCAAGGCACAAGTCACAATATATCATGTGTTCAAGATTATAAACGTTGATAACAGCATCAAAACTGTTATCCGCGAATGGAAGATCGTAGCCGTCTGCTCTTATGGCGGGAATTTCCGGATATCTGTTTACCAGCGTCTCAAGAATATGCATATTGATATCTGCTGCCAGATAAATATCTGCTGGCAGCATGAACGGAATGTGGGCACCGTCTCCACACCCCAGATCAAGAACAAAAGAGGTTTTGTTTTGCGCTGTCGCCAGTTTTTGCCTGAAAGACCGGATGGTTTTGTGTCCAGATTCTTCCACTAAGGACACCAACGGGTGCTGATGGCTATAGTCAAAGACGGCCTGACGGTGTTGGTTGAATCTAATCAGATCAGGGTCTTTTGCAAAATTTGGTAATTTTAATCCCTCTGACGGCGTGAAGTCAGGTGTTGCTGTATCAGGAGAAATCCATGTGCAGGAGGTGCAGCGGTATTGGCGGGAAGGCTTTGTGTCTTGATCGCTTTGCAGCGTGACTTTGTTTTTGCATTCCGGGCACCGGAGAGTCTCCAAAATTTCTTTCCTAAACGGCTTGAACAATACCAACTCCTATTAATACACCAATCCAAATTATGGTGTATTGATTAGCATATTTGCTTTATACTTTATTGCAGGATATCGCTAGTGTAAAAAAATATATTTGGATTATTACTCATTGTTAACACTATGTAAATATGTAATCTCCTTAAGATGAAATCATCGCTTGCCATAGATCCTGTTTCTTGTTCCGCACTATCTGAATCTGCCGGGAATACCGTTTCATTTTCCGTGGATTGTGACGGGATACAGGATTACCGGAATTTCGCTCCGCCGGGGAGTGTTTTGCCGGAAGACCGCTGGACCTATCGCGTCTGGCTCCCCGCCATGGCTGATATTTTTTCCCGCCTCGGCATCCGGGCGACGTTTTTCTGTATTGCCGAGCGGCTGAACGATCCGCATGCCAGAGCATTTTTTGAAAGGGCTGTGGGGCAGGGGCATGTCATCGGCAACCATACGTTGACCCATCCTGTTATGGCTGCTCTTGATGATGACGGCATCCGCAAAGAAGTGGAAGCGGGGCACACGACCATTGAAAAAATTCTCGGCGTATCTCCTAAGGGTTACAGGGCTCCTGCATATCACGTGACCGGACAGACCCTTCAGGTGTTGTCAGAGCTAGGTTATTCCTATGATTCAAGCGTGTTCAACAGCCTGCTGGGGCGTTTGTCGCTTATAGGGCTGCGCCTTTTGCGCCGGGATTACCGGCACGGAGGGATCGGTGACCTGCATAATCGGTTTCACGGGCAGGGACCTTGGAATATAACGGTGAACGGCGGGAAACAGCTTTGGGAATGGGCCATCCCCAGTGCCTTGGGGTTGGGTTTTTACGGCACTCAGCATACTGTTCTGCCACGGGCTTTTTTTTATGCGCAGGCGGCATTGCTGTTGAGGCAGGGGAAGCATGTGCATTATGAACTGCATCCCATCGAACTGGCCGCAGCTGATGCAATGAGCACTGTTCCATGGTTGCCGACCGTATCCATGAAGTATTATTGCGGACACCGTGATCCCGTTGAGTGGCTGGAAGAGCGTTTGGGTGTGCTTGTCCGAAATAGAAAGGTGGTGACTCTTGAAGAACTCAGCACCTAGTATTTTTCTTTTCTGCTCCGGGGAGAGCCTTTTTCATCCGGCCATGTATGATCAGCTTTTGGAGCAGTGGGGTGGTGCTATTGTCGGTGCCGCTGTATTCCCTGTTTCCGGCAGGTCCGGGTTTAGGAATGCGTTGAAGCTTGACGGCCCTCCGGCCCTGCCCCGCATGGCTGCGCGTTGGGCACGAATTCGTGCCGGACAACTGGCGGCGGGACGGCCATGGCTTCTAAGCGTGCGCCGGACGTTTAAGCGTCACAACCTGTCTGTGGATTTTTTTGATTCTCCCAACGCGGGAGCTTGTACAGCCCTTGTCCGCAGGCTTGGGGTGGATATCGTATACAACAATCAGCCGATACGTTTAGGGGACGCAATCCTTTCTGAGCCACGCATGGGTTGCATCAACCGCCATTGCTCCGCGCTGCCGCAGTATCGGGGAGTGGAACCGGTTGTCCGGGCTTTGCTCAACCGAGACCGGAGCATAGGGGTGAGCATCCATACCATGACCCCTGAATATGATTGCGGACGCATCGTGGCCCAGGCCTCTGTTGAGGCCGTGCCCAACGTCTTTGAATGTTATGAGCGGGCTTTTGCCGTCAGTGTTGAACTTTTTGACCGGGCGGTGGATAATCTGATGTGCGCGAAAGATTTGGGCAGGGTGACGGCAGGGAACTCCCCGTACTACGGTCAACTGACCGGGGAAGAAGTGCTTTTGTTTAAAAAACTTGGTTTGCGGTACATCTGATTCGTGTTTTTGGGAGGAGGCATGTCCGGTTACGAACACACATACACTCAGGCAGGACTCACGGTTATTCCCCGGATTCTGGCCCATATGGACCGCAACGCCCTTTCCCGGACGCAGGGCGTCTTCAAGCGGGATTTCTGGGCGTGGAAAGTTGCGCCTTTTCCCGATGCCAGCATGCAGTACGCTTTGAGACTGTTTGCTCAGGCGTATATTTTTGATGTGGATGGAAACCGTTTCTTCCAAAGCTCCCGCCTGCTGTCTTATATTGAGCAGGGCTTGTCGGCGTGGGCTGATATGCAGCACCGTGACGGTTCGTTTGATCAGGTTTTTCCCCACGATCATTCCTTTGGCGCAACTGCATATACGGTTTCCGGGGTTCTGGACGTGCTCGACATGGTCGGCGAGTACCTGCCCGGGCAGGCCGTGAAACGTGTTGAAGCGGCTCTTTCACGGGCCGGAGAGTTCCTGCTGAAAAATGAAGAGGGATATGCCAGCATCGCCAATCATATGGCCTTGTTTGCGCTGGCTTTTGACCAGTTGTACCGCCATACCTCGGATGAGCGGTACAGGCAACGGGCGCGTGAATTTGTGCGGGAACTTCTGAAGATATTTTCGCCGGAAGGCTGGTTCGCGGAATACGAGGGTGCTGATCCCGGCTATCAGACGCAGTGTCTTCATTACCTCGCCCGGCTTGCGCATCGGGGCTATTCCGAACTGGAACCGGCCATGCTGGAGGCTGTGACCGGGTTCATGCCCTATTTTGTGCATCCGGACGGTTCACTGGGCGGACATTACGGAGCGCGGCTAACCTGCGTTGTGTATCCGGGAGGAGTGTCCCGGCTGGCAGCCAGCCATCAGGAAGCTTCGGCTATGCTGGACCTGCTGGCAAAGGGGGTTGAGAATGGAACCACCCCTATCCCGGAATGGCTTGATCTGCCTAATGCTGCAAGATTGGCTTCCAATTATCTGGATGCAGCCCGTTATCTCAGGGAACGTCCGGCAATGGATGTTGCGGGCTACACACTTCCGTGCCTGCGTGGTTCGGTCTGGAAGGAATTTTCCAAGGCCGGGTTACTTATAGCCGGAACGCCGTCTTACTACGCGGTTGTTTCAACTGGGGGCGGCGGGAATATCGTCGCCTTTGACAAGGCTACTGGAAAACGGGCCTACGAGGACCGGGGATACTGTGCCCTCATTCAGGAAAAGGAGCACTGCACTCAGGCTCCGGGCTGTTCATCCGGGCGGGTCAAAGAGAACAGCGTAACCATAACGGCACCTTTTTCGCGGCTTGCGATGCAACGCATGACTCCGGTTCGCCACCTGTGCCTGCTCATGGCCGGGCTGACCCTGTTTCGTTTCAAGTGGTTGCGGGAATCGGCCAAGAAGCTGCTTGTTAAGCTGCTTGTACGACCGGGACCGCAGAGCAGTGCCCACATGCTGCGGGAAATTTCGTTTTCAGAAAACAAAATTATTTTCCGGGACAGTTTTACAGGGCCTGCCGGAATGCAGACGGTGCGCCGGGTGGGTGAGGGAACGTCTATTCACATGGCCTCTGCTGATTTTTTCGATTTTTCACAGCTGGCGGCAAAATTTGATTCTGCCGTGCCTGCGCCCGGTTTTTCCGCTGAAACGGTCTGGAATTTTCCGGCGGCTGAAAAAGACCCGCAGGCTGCTGAATGCGGAAAAAAGGTTGTTGTTCTCTGCGATAACTCCACTCCATCGGTTGCGGCGGTGAATCATCTGGCGGAACGTCTTTCCGGTTGCAATCTGCTCATTGTGGAGGAGAGGCCGCTTACTCCTTCGCGAATGGTCCGCACGCTTGCGCGGACGGTTAAGCGGCGCGGTGTGCTGAAGACTCTGGATATAGTGGCTTTGCAACTGGTGTTGCCGCTGTACAATTCCCTTTGCGGACGGCATGAAGCACGAAAGTTTACTCCGGATTTCTCAACGACGGATGTCAACCGGCCGGAGGTTCTTGCCCGGGTCTCAGGGTTTAGCCCGGATTTGATCGTTACCTGTCGGTGCGCGATTTTAACTAGGGAAACTCTTGCGGCGTTAGGTTGCCCGATTATTAATGCCCATCCCGGCATCACACCCAGATTCCGGGGTGTGGGGAACCTGTTTGCTTTGGCGGAAAAGCGTTTTGATTGTTTGGGAGCCACTGTACATCGTGTGGATGCGGGAATTGATACCGGAGAGGTTCTTGTCAGGAAGGTTGTCGATCCTGCGGTCTGCGGCGTTCCGTTTGTCGCACAGGAAATTTTTATTATGAGAATGGCGGCAGAAATGGTGGCAGGCTACATCCTGTGCGATGAACCGGAGGATGTGGACGAAGCACCGGACTGTGAAAGCCGGATCTACCTACGGGCGGGATTAAACGATTGGCTTGCCGCCCGCCGGGGGTACCGGGAGCTTGTGAAGCAGTCTGCTTCAGCAAAAAATATTATGGAGAAGTTATAATGAAGTCGTTGTTAAGGCGCGTATTTCAGCAGAATAAAAAAGTGGATTCAGGCAAGGAAGATGAAGAACGGAAATTGCTGCAGAGTCCGCTGGTAAGCGACAAGCTTCAGGGATTACCCAAGGAGTATATCCAATTCATGACCTGGTCGTGTTTTCAGCCGGTGTCAGGGTTTCTGAATTATGCCAAGACCAGAGCGTTTGCTTCGCTGGACATGACTGGGCCGAGCATAGATATCAGTTGCGGTGATGGATCCACATCGTTCATAGCCCTCGGTGGGGAACTTGCTGTGGATGGTAAAACTCCTGTCCGGTTTCCGCAAACTACATTTACCCATGGGACGGACTACAATCCCAGATCCCTTGAAGTGGCTTCTTCATTTAGGGCTCATGATGCATTGACTTTACATGACAATGACGCTGCCGATTTTCCTTTTGATGATGGGGCCTTTCGTACAGTGTATCATAATGCCCTTTATTTTGTTAAAGATCCGGTGGCATTTTTGCGTAATGTTTACGCGAGCATGCACGAGGACGGGATCGGCCTGTTCCAAGTGTGGACAGATAAATTTTATGCGGCTTATGATGAAATGGGGGAATGTTTCTCTTCTGAAATGATTCATGAATCGTCTCCTTTTTCTATTACTGACACCTTTCATACCCGCTGGGACGTGAAACAATGGGAGGATGTTTTTTTACAGGCGGGATTTAAGGTTCAGCAAATAGAGTCTGCTTTTCCGCATGCAGATATATTTAAACAGAATGTCATCGAACGTACTTTGTGCCTCCGAAACGACTACTGGCGGTTATTGAATGAAGTTTCTCCCAGAACACAGAGAGAAATCCGCACGGAGTGGATCGAAAAGCAAGCCCGTTTTTATTATTCTTGTGTGACTGAAGAAGCACTGAAGGTCCCGGTTGAGGATGCCGTTTATTTAAGCATCTATGTGACTAAGTAAAAAAGCAAGCGCGTCTATCATGTTCGTAGGATGAGGGAATAACTATTGATCGAATTACTGCGCATTATTGTCAATAAACTGAGAAAACAACATAACCGTTTCAGTGCCCGTGGCGAGCTGAAGCGGTTGTGTTCTTACACCGGGCCGACCGCATGTGTGTTTGAAAGGGCTGAGGAAAGCCTTGTGACGAATTTTTCTGCACTTAGTGCGGCGGAAAAAGAGACGCTGCTGCGGTTGTGTCCCATGTCGAAATCCCTTCTTCCGGATCTTTACGCAGCTGAGCGGGAAAACTTCCGGTTTTATCTTTCTCCCGTAGTTCCGCACTCCCTGAACCGTCTTGTTTTTTCCAGAGGGATTACCTCGTTCAGGACCAACTGGTGGAAAGGAGTGCTGCATGCGCAGGGGAATACTGTGTGTTCTGATGGCGTGATGACATTGCCTTTTTGGGATGAACGGTCCGCGAAGGATAAAGGCCGGTGGTCTCTGGAATGGTTGAGCAGTTTCATGGGCGAGCCGGTGGCTGTGTATGCGGAAAGCGGGTATGCTGATTTCAATCCTCCTGTGCCTGCCCCGGACCTGCGCTCTGTGGCTGCGTGGTATGCAGAGTGGATCGGGGAAGGCGGGGATTTGCCGCATCTTTTTCTAAATGGGTATTCAGGGGTGATCGATACAGCAATCGCGCAAGATATAGTGTGTCTTCCGGCTCAATCCCAGCATGCCGACATGACCGTGCATCTTGAGAAACTGTATGCTCCTGAACGTTTTGATACGGAGCGTTTTTTTGACTACTTCGACTACAACCTGCGTCCCGTGGCTTCGCGAAGCGGACTGTTGAGCCATTTCGTGAAGACCTACTTTCCCGGCAGGCAGGATCTGCGGATTGTGGATTGCGGCGGAGGGGCCGGGTTCAATCTCATGGAATTGGATTTCGATTCCGGGCGCATCGGGCGGACACTGAACGTTGATGTCTCATTCAACAACATCCTTCCTTTTCTTCGCTGCCGCAACGCATTTTTCAAGGCCGGCGACACCCGGCACCGCATGCGTATAGAAGCTGCGCAGGATCATGCCTTTGCTGAAGAATGTGATGCCGTGCTTTTTTTGACCTCGTTGTTGTATGTTCCCAGAGAACTTCTTGAGGCGACTCTGGACCGGGCGTGGGAAAGTCTGAGTCCCGGAGGAATGCTGGTGGTCCTTGAACATGCCAAGTCTCCATCATTCACGCGGGACAGCCATTGCATGTTCACGGTAGACGAGCTGGACGGAGTTCTCGGGCGGTACGGTAGAATTGACCGCTGGCATTGTCAGGCGACTCTGCCTCTGACTGCGGAGCAGGCACATGGAAAAACCGTGTACAGGGTTGTGGTTAAAGGGTAATCGGATCCGATTTTGTTGTGGGAATGATCGTCATAGGATCACGGAAAGCGATTCCAGCCACAGCCGGGCAACTTCAGTCAGTCCCTGATCTGAGAAATGAACACCGTCATGACGCAAGTCTCCGGTCAGGGGATCTGTCTCCGGACCGGGAAATATGGCCTTGGCGGGGTCCGTGATTTGTCGTTGGGCCGCTTGGATCGGGGGGCTGAGCAGCTCCCGGGAGCGGGTGGTCACTGAAACGAAGAACGGAAGCTGTCCGGCTTCGGCGCGGAGGTCGCTGATCAGCGTTCTGAGACGGAGGCTGTATTCGTCCGGCGGGGTCTCGCGGTCTGCCTCGCCCTGATGCCAGAGCACGGCGTTTACCGGAAGATTGTTTTTGGCGAGAAACTGCATTTGGAAAATCGCCGCTGCCAGCAGGCCACTCCCTTTTTCCCAGAACCGGATACTGGTGCCTCCGGGAGCCACGGGAGCGATGACTACGTGTTCATAGTCGGTTTTTTCGAGCAGCAGATCGCCCAGACGGGTCCAGACGCTGCCGCCAGTGTTGGCCCCGCCCAGCAGGGGATCTCTGGCCGGGTATATTTTTGCATTAAAGGCGTTGTAGACTCCGGGGCCGCAGGTTCGGCGGGTTTCCCCGAAATTAGCAGCGTTGGATTGGCCGAGGCAGAGCAGGACGAGTGTTTTTTCTCCGCTAAGGTCGCGCGGCTTAATGCGGGGCCTTCCGTTGGGGTTAACGTTGAAACCCAGCCGTTCGGCCCTTCTCAAAAAGGGTGATTTGAAGATTCTATCCAGCATGGTAATGAATATGGTTTTTCCTGTCGTAATTGCTAAGCCGACCATTAACATGTAATGTTTTCAGGGTAGTGCGGATTAGAACACTTTTGTTCTAAATAGTCTATTGCCGGATCAGTTTAGCGTATTTCAAGTTTGAAAAAATCTTCAGAGCCTTTAAACATTTTCAATGTTGGCATGCTCTGACGATATAACCCCTTTGATTTCAGGAGCAGACCTGATGACGGAAATCTTGCCCCGTTTCCCTTTTATCGTTCTGGGCGGCGCACGCTGCGGCACAACTCTGCTTAAAAACCTGCTTCGTTCTCATCCTGACCTGATCAGTTACAGTGAACTTTTCTGTCCGGGCCGTATCTACTGGGATTATCCTGACATGGAGCGTCTCAATGCTCCGGATACCATCGCCTGGCGGGATGCCCATCCTGTCCCGTTCATTCAGTCCGTATTCGGCTCGGATTATGACCCGAATGTCCGGGCCGTGGGTTTCAAGCTTCTCTATAACCAGCTTTTCAGTCCCGACCTTAAACCTTTGGCTCGTTACCTTTTTGCTTTGGACGGTTTGCGCGTGGTTCATATACGAAGAACCAACCTGTTCAAAATGTATGTCTCCCGGCTCATTGCCGCCAAACGCAAGGAGCGTGGAGCCACTCTTAATGCAGCCAGTGCCGCGGATGTGGAAACCGATATCCGTGTCCGGGCAGACGTTGATGAGTGTGCGGTTTTTTTTCGCTCCACGCGTGATCTTGAAAAACGGGCCCGTGAATTTTTCGCCATGAAACCGATCATTGAAGTCTCATACGAAAACATCACCCAAAATATGCAGCAGGAAATGGCGAAAGTGCTTGAATTCCTGAATGTGCGGGAAGCGGAGCTGACAACCACATCCCACAAGGTCCGCAGCCGGCCTGTTGCCGAGGTTGTGGAAAATTACGCTGAAATCCGCGAATCTTTTTCCGGCAGCGAGTACGCGGAGTTTTTTACTGATTAGTGAACCGTCACTGGCCCAGCCATTTTTCCCGCACTTTGGCCAGAGCGGCTAGCACGGCGCGTACCTGATCCGGGTCGTGCTTGTAGAGCATTTTTATCTGGTTGCCGAGCACGTTTCCTAAGCGGGCCGGAGTCATGGGCTGTCCGCCGCCGGACCTGAGGTGTCCGATCTCAATAAAACCGTTGTAGATAATCTGTCTGCCGCTCAGGCGGACACGCAGATGATGATCCACATCCACGCGTTGACAGGGGGATAGGCCCGGATCGAACATGCCGATCTCACCGAAGAGGACGTCGCTGCGATAGATGTGCAGGCAGCCGATGACGTGGTCCACCATGTCGATGTAATCCATCTGGCCGTAATCCAGTTCATCCTTGCCGCCGCTCAGGACCAGATCCTCGCGGTCCATCCAGATAATATTGCGTACGCCGCCGTGGATGGTTCTGTACTGTTCCGGGCCGTAGGCCTTGCCGCCCACCACTCCTGCTTCCGGGAATAGCTGCATGGTTTTGACCATATCGGTCAGCCAGCCCGGTTCCATGGCAAAGAGATCATCGTCAGCAATGCATATGTATTCAGCGGCGGAATGATCGTGATCCGCCAACAGCCAGTTATGGCCGATGGGACGGCCTATGTTTACGGGAAAGCGTTGCAGGTGCGTTTCTATGTGCTCCGGGAATTCAGCCAACACTGTTTCGCAACGGGCATAGGTCGCATCCGAGGAGCCGTTGTCCGCCACGTAGATGGCGTAGTTGCTGTAATCAGTTTTGGCCAGTTCGCGCAGGGCCGGACCGACTTCTTTCTCCCGGTCGCAGGCCAGCAGAAGCACATGCACGCGGGGTTCTTTTTCAAGAGGAGCTTCCATGGCGGAGAGGAGCTCTGCAGACTTGCGTTTGAGGCGGACCTCTTCGTTTTCCGGCATTTGTTCAAGATATGTTTTGGCCTCGGCGTAGCGGCCTGTCTTCAGGAGCGCGGCACTGACCATGCTTGTGAAGACGGGCTGGCGGGCATCTTTGAAATGTTCCAGCAGCACCGGGAGGTTGCCCTTGGCCTTGAGCATGAGGCCGAGGTCCAGCTCTTTGTTCCCAAGCCGGATGGTGTTTCGTGCCGGCAGTTCCAGCCCGGAGCGCAGTCCTTTGACGCGGTCGTTTTCCGCCATGGCCTGCCGGGCCTGCACAGTGGGCCATGCCTGTGCGGTGGCTTTGAGGTATGCGCTGTCCAGCTGCATGAGTGCTTCACGTTCTGCCCATTGATTTTCCGATGCGGCCCAGTCGCGCCGGATCACAACATCGGGACGGTAGGCCATGCGGTTTTCGGCTCCTGCGTTGCTCAAGGCGCAGGCCAGCCCAAGCCCGGCTCCTTCGCTCAGCAGCGGATTGAATCCGCCCAGTTGCACAAATGCTTCCCGGAGCACGGCCAGATTGACCGGCACTTCCAAAGCCGAAGCGCAGTCTGCCGGGCCGAGGTCCAGATGGTCAGCCAGTTCATTGAATTTACAAGCTCCCCTGGCCGGAATTCTGCCGCGCAAGGCATAGATGTCCAGTTCAGTGAAAGCGGCGGCCAGCCGTTCCAGATAATCGGGCGGTACGCTGCATCCAGTATCGAGAAAGGTCAGGATGGTGCTTCGGGCCATGCTGGCGGCAGCATTGAATTGTTCGGCCATGGTGAAGGCGGGGGGACAGAGCAGCATGCATGTTTTGGATGCCGGGGTGATGTCAGTGTTCGAAGCAGCCATGATGATCTCGAAGTCCTGCACGGTCTGGGCTGTGATATCCCTGAGCAGCAGGGCGGGATCGTGTCCCGGTGCGAGAGTGACGATGATACTGAACAGCGGAGTGCCGGGCTCCCGGTTGTCTCCTGCTGTCAGTGACTGGAAGTCGCGGTTGGCCGTGTATGCGTTCAAGGCTTCGGCGGCCTCGGAAAATGCGCCTTTGCGGTGCAGAGTGACGGCATGACTGAGCTGGTCTGGGCTGTTTCGGGTCATCCTGTGCTCCTTGGTAGAAGATTTGTCAGCAGAGAACGGTATCGGCTGTTGACCTTGGTCCAGGAAAATTCTCGTATCATAAGTTCGCGGCCTGCGTGGCCCATGGCCCGTGCGCGGTCCGGCGCGGAAAGAAGCGTACTCAATGCGTGTGCCAGCTCTTTGGAATTGTCCGGTTCCACGAGCAGGCCGGTCTCCCGGTCCCTGATCGCATCCGGGCATCCTCCGGCTCTTGTCGTCAGCACTGGCAGCCCGCTGGCCGCAGCCTCAAGCAGAACATTGGGGAGACCTTCGTCCCGTGACGGCAACACAAAGATGTCAGCCTTTTGATATTGCCTGCGCAGGGCTTCACCACGCAGATAGGAATGGAACGTGACCCGGTCCGCCAGCCCAAGCTGCTTTGCCTGCGCTTCCAGAGCAGCCCGTTCGTCGCCATTCCCCACAATATCGAGCCGCACATCCCTGCTTATGTTGGAATATGACAATGCTTCCAACAGAATATCCACTCCTTTTTGCCGGGTCAGGCGTCCTACTAAAAGGAGTTGCGGCGGGCCATCCGCGCGCTGCGGGGCCGGATGGTGGGAGTCTGTGTCCACACCGTTGGGAATAATGTTGACGGGCAGGCCGGGCTCGGTGCGTTGTGTCAGGTCGGCCAGCCAGCGGCAATTGGTCGTTACGAAGGCGGCCCGTTTCCAGAGAAAGCGTATAAGGGGCGTGGTCAGCCTGTGGTAGCCGGCCAGATCGTCCGGAAGAAAGCCCGGCACGTCACCGCCTCGCAGGGAGAGGGCATAAGGCACTCCGGTCAGACGGTTTAACAACCAGGCCACGGGCGCACCCGGGATGGAGAAAAAAGCCAGTGCCGCATCCGGTTTCCAGGTGCGGAAAAGTTTCAGCGCCGAGTATGCGCCGCCCGCCATGAAGGTGCTCATCTCCAGCGGGGTGCAGCGGTCTGCTCGCTTTCGGCGTGACGGCACCCGGATGATCTCATATCCGTCCCGCCATTCCCGCGCGGGGAGGTCTCCGTGGGCCATGGTCAGCACCTTGACCTCGTCGCCCATGGTTGTCAGGTCTGCGGCCAGATGACGGGTCGCGTTGCCAGCACCGCCGCCCAGCGGGGGAAATTCGTAATTGACCAGCAGTACTTTCATGGTTGTTCTGTCCTGATCTGTTGTATAAATTCAGTGACCTTTTGTGCCGCTTTGTCCCATGAAAAATGGGTTTCGGCATACTGTCTGGCCGTTGTACCCATGGCTGCCAGCCTGTCCGGTCCGCTGAGCAGTTCGTCCAGAAGATTAGCCAGCCCATCGGGTTCATCGGGGGACCATGTGACCAGCCAGCCGTGTTCTTCCAGCTCGGTCAGACCACGAACCCGTGTGGCCGCCACAGCCAGCCCGGCAGCAGCGCAGTCGCGAACCTTGAGGGGCGAATATCCGATATGGGCGAGAGAGACGCTTTTGGGTACCACAGCCAGATCAAACAGGTTGAGCCAGTCGTTCATCTTTTCGTACGGCACATCCCCGGCAAAACGGATGCGTTCACCCTGTCCGGTCTGCTTGGCCATGGCCTTCAGTTCCGTAAGATAGGGGCCGTCCCCTGCAATGATCAGCTTGGCATCGGGATGATTTCCGGCAATGGCGGCAAATGCCCTGATGAGGTCATCCACGCCCTGCCAGCGGGATATGTTGCCCGTAAAGCCGATGATCGGTCCTCCTCCTTTGCCGAGCAGGCTGCGTTGTAATGATTGTTTTCTTCCCATGGGGTGAAAGCGGTCCAGATTGGTACCGTTGTCCACCACTACGGTTTTGTGCCGGACATCTTCGGGCAACCGTTCTGCAATGCCGTCCACCACGGCCACCACTCCGTGGGCTGAGCGTCCGTCCGCAATCTGCAGGAGCCGTGCAATCCGTTCCATCCAGCCTTGACCGTGCTGGACGCGGACTTCGTCTTCCACCCAGCCGTTATGCTCAGTAATAACAACGGGGGATAATCCCTTGAGTCTATTGATAAGTCGAAAACATATGGCCGGGAACATGCGCCAGCGCACATATACGGCATCGGTTTCAGGTGTGACCGTGCGCGCGTACCAGAGGATCTGGATCAGGGAGAGCAGGAATACGTGCCACAGGCTTTCACGATATTGAAACGGCAGGGTTGTCAGTGAAAGCCCCGGTGTCAGGGGAAGGTCTCCGGTCCGGCATGCGGGTACCAGCATGGTTACCCGGTGTCCTTGTCGGGCAAGAGAACGGGCCACTTCGTAAAAATGGATTTTGCAGGCGTCATTTTTGGCCGGGTCGAACAGGCCCGGCATGAGGATGTTCATGCTGTTTCTTTCTCTTATTTCGCCATGATGGCACATATTTTCGAGCGTGGTTCTGGTGATACATATATGTCAGCACTCGGTTTATAGGCAAGTCATTTTATTGAATGGCGGAGAGGGGCAGCACCACGTTTTTGCCGGAACTGCCGGGACCGCTCAGGATCACAAAGAAGTGGACCTCAAAATAATATCCATGTAAGGTCGTTGGGTAATATATTGTCCACCTTGAATTTTTTATACAGGTCTTGCACATGGAATCCCGAAACAACGCTTCGAATATCAATCCCGGTCCGGAGGGTTCCGGCTCACATGACAAAGAGCCACAGTTGGATCTTTCTATTATCATACCCATGCGCAATGAGGAAAAGAACGTGGCTATCCTGCATCAGGAGATTACGGAAGCCGTGTTCGACATGGGGCTGACATATGAGGTCATCTATATCAATGACGGCAGTACCGACAAGACCGGAGCTAGACTTCAGGAGCTGGAGGAGTCGGACAAGCATGTTCTAGTCATCGAATTCAAGAAAAATTACGGACAGACGGCAGCTCTCAGGGCCGGTTTCAATTTTTGCAAGGGAGAAAAGGTCATCACATTGGATGGTGATCTGCAAAATGATCCTGCAGATATCCCCATGATGCTGGACAAACTGGACGAAGGATATGATCTGGTCAATGGCTGGAGAAAAGATCGGCATGACGATCTTTTTACACGCAAAATTCCGTCCATGGCAGCAAACAAGATTATTAACCGGCTTATCGAAGGTACCGGGGTCAGGATTAATGATTACGGCTGCTCACTCAAGGCATACAGGCATGAAATTGTGAAAGATCTCAACCTGTATGGCGAAATGCACCGCTTCATTCCTGTGTTCGCCGCATGGTTCGGCAGCAGGATCGTGGAAATTCCGGTCAATCATCGTCCCCGGCTGTATGGGACAACAAAGTACAATCTTTCGCGGGTGAGCACTGTCTTGCTTGATCTGCTTGTGGTTCGTTTTTTCTCTGATTTTCTGACTCGGCCGATTCAGTTTTTCGGCAAGATAGCCAGCAAGGTGTTCTTGTTGGGAGTGATTCTGACCATGATTCTGGGTATGCTCAATTCTTTCTCCATTATGGACATCGACTGGGGAATGCTGACCATGATCATGATTCTGACAGGACTGGGGTCCTTCCAGATAGTGGTCATGGGTTTGGTCGGCGAGATGCAGATTCGTTCATATTTCGAGATGAGCCGGCAGGATACATACGTTATCCGAAGAGTCACCCGACGCTGACAGGCATAGTATGTGCGGAATTGCAGGTATCGTCAGTTTTGATTACGTCCCGGACTTGGAGCTTACTGTCCGTCGTATGACCGATTCGCTGGCCCACCGCGGGCCGGATGCTTCCGGTTTGCACGTGCGTGAAACAAGAGGGGCATGGGTCGGTCTCGGTCATCGCCGCCTTTCCATCATTGACCTCAGCGAAAATGCCAACCAGCCTCTCGGAAATGAAACCGGTGACATCCAGCTGGTTTTCAATGGTGAGATCTACAATTACAAATCCGTAAGGGCGGAGCTGGAAAGAGCCGGGCATAGGTTCAGGACCAATACTGATTCAGAAGTTATTGTCCACGGTTATGAACAGTGGGGGGATGCGCTCCTGTCCCATCTCGACGGCATGTTCGCCTTTGCCGTCTGGGATGGTTCGAATCAACGGTTGTTCCTTGCCCGGGACAGGTTCGGTAAAAAGCCTTTGTATTGGTTTCGAACCTCCAGAGGGATTGCTTTTTCTTCCGAGATAAAGGGGCTTCTCAAGCACCCTGAATGTCCGCGTGAGATAGACCGCAACAGCGTCTGTCGATATCTTTTGCATGAATATGTCCCGGCTCCATATACTCTCCTTGAAAATGTTTTTAAAGTGATGCCTGCCCATTATGCGTCGTTTGATCGGTCCGGGTACAGCGAAACCCGGTATTGGGACATCTCTTTCGGCTCCACTATCGAGTATTCAAAGGATCGTGAACCCGAAGTGGCCCGTAGGGTCGGTGAACTGCTGCAGCAGGCAACCGAACGGCGTTTGATATCGGATGTGCCTCTGGGGCTTTTCCTTAGCGGCGGAGTGGACTCGACAGCCATCCTGTCCATGATGAGTGATTTGCCGCATACAGACAGGATACGGACTTTTTCCATCGGATTCGAGGAAAGTTCTTTTGACGAGTCGCGATTTGCCGATATGGCAGCCAACCATTTTGGCAGCGACCATTCGAGTTATATACTCAGCAGCAGCGACCTTGGAGCCGTATTGGACGAGATATGGGATTTTATGGATGATCCCATTGCGGACGGTTCTCTTGTTCCGACCTATATTCTTTCCAGATTCACCAGTGAGAGTGTAACTGTGGCCCTGAGCGGTGAGGGTGGGGATGAATTGTTTGCCGGCTACGATCCTTTTGTAGCTGACATTGCCGCCGACTGGTACAGCAGAATACCGGGATTCATCCGCCATGGGATTCAGTCAGTGGCAAAACGGCTGCCTGTTTCCCGGAAGAATATGAGCTTTGACTTTCGGGTTAAGCATTTTCTCAAGGGTATGGCATACCCGGAAGACGTCAGGCATCAGATATGGCTGGGGTCATTTTCTCCAGCGCAGCAGCAAGCCCTGTTGTCGCAAGAGACCCGTGATATGCTGGGTGATTTTGACACCACAAATGAACTCCGTTGCGTGCTGGCTCAATTGGGTGAACGTGACCGCGTAGACAGAACTACCGGTTTTTATTGTAAATTTTATATGGCGGACTGTCTGCTTCCAAAAGTTGACCGGGCAAGCATGGCCACATCGCTGGAGGTTCGATCCCCGTTTCTTGATAAGGATCTGGCCGAATATGTTAACCGTTTGGATTCACGATACAAGCTCAACGGTTTGAAGCAAAAGTATATCCTCAAAAGAATGCTCCGGGGACGGGTTCCGACCCCCATACTGAACCGCGGAAAAAAAGGGTTCGGCATGCCCGTTGCGAAGTTGTTGCGCGGGGAGTTGCGTCCGCTTCTTCTGGAAAGGCTGTCACCTGAAAATGTCAGGCAAGGCGGACTTTTTGATCCTGATGCGGTTTCCGGACTGGTCAACTCCCACCTGAAGGGCACACAGGATAACCGCAAGCTGTTATGGACACTTATCGTTTTCGAGAGCTGGCGGAAACGGTTGCTTGAAGACAGCTTTCAGGGTCCGACGATCAGGAGAAAGTAAGCCTGTTCAGGATACTGACGATGTGTTCAGCTGTTTTTCCATCGCCATAGACGCGCGTCGGTCCGGGGGTGCGCATCCGGGCACCGCCCCATGCGGCTGCCACGGATTCTGCACTGGCGTCTTCGCCTCCTGCCAATACGCAGGCTCCGCTGTCTACCAGTTCCATCCATTCCGAGGTCGGGCGCAGGACCACACACGGTTTACCGAGGAATGCTGCTTCCTTTTGCAGGCCGCCGCTGTCGGTCAGGACGCCGGTGCATTCTTTCAAGGCTGCCAGAAAATTGTTGCGGCCCAACGGAGATGTCGGCACGACCCCTTTCGGAAGTTCCAGAGAAAATTGTTTTATGCGTTCCTTGAGCCGGGGGTGGACAGGCAGCAATATCGGTATCTCTGCTCCGATTAATCCCAGACCTGCCAGCAGGTCTGCAAGTGTTTCCCTGTTATCTACATTTGCGGCACGGTGCATAGTGCACAGTGCAAACGGGGTGTCAGCCAGTTCCTCGACAACCTGCGGTTTTTCCGCGGGAAGGTTTTCCACATCATAGCGCAGGGCATCAAGCATGATATCGCCTGTGTCACAGATCAGCGGGGTATTTCCGAAATGGATGGACATGCCCTGCTCCGGAAGCGCGTCCCTTGTGAGGGTTACTCCTTTGATGTCTTCTTGCCCGAGGTTCTCGATAGATGACATGCTGGGACAGGCCAGAATTGAGGAAAGACGGTCAGTAACGATTCTGTTTTGTTCTTCGGGCATTGTCAGGTCGCCGGATCGAAGCCCCGCTTCCACGTGGATGAGCGGGATGGAGAAATCCGCTGCCACCAGAGCTGTGGCAATGGTGGAGTTGGTGTCGCCGAAGACGAGAATGGCGTCCGGGGTTGCTGTTTTGAAATGGAGAGCCAGAGCTTCAAGCATTCGCCCGATCATGACCGAATTTGAGCCTCCGGAAATACCCAGATCGGCAACAGGGACTGGCAGGCCGCCTTCCTTGAAGAAAACCTGACTCATCTGGTGGTCGTAATGCTGGCCGGTGTGAATCAGGTCCGCTTTAATGCGTCCGGCAGGGTGTGTGCCATTGTGCTTTTTCAATGCACGAAACAGAGGGGCGGCCTTGATAAACTGGGGCCGTGCGCCGACTATGACTGCCAACTTCATCTTTAACTCCCTGCAATCCTGTTTAAGCCTTGAGATTTTTGCTCATATTGTTTTCCGCAAACTTCGCAGGTCATATCTTCGGGTAATTTTTCGCCGCATTCGCACATCCAGCCGGCCTGCCGGGCCGGGTTCCCCAGCACCAAAGCGTGATCAGCTACATTTTGCGTGACTACAGCCCCGGCTGCCACAAAGGCGTACCTGCCAATGGTGTTGCCGCAGACGATGGTGGAATTGGCTCCCAGAGTCGCTCCTTTCTTGACAAGGGTGGAACGGATCTGGTCCATGCGCGGAACTTCACATCTTGGATTAAAAACGTTGGTAAAGACCATTGAGGGACCGCAAAATACATCGTCTTCCAATGTTACGCCGGTATATACGGAGATGTTGTTTTGAATTTTGCAGCGGTTGCCGATAAATACGTCCGGTCCGATGACCACATTCTGCCCGATGCGGCAGTCGGTGCCAATTCTGGATTTGCCGAGAACCCGTGAGAAATTCCAGATCATCGTGCCTTTGCCGATTTCGGCATCAGGATCGACATTGGAACTTTCATGCACAAAAACGTCAGAAGAATCATCCACATTGGGTGAAACTGCCTGTCCGTCAAGGTCAAGGGAACGTTGTCCGGAATTGAGGATGCTGAGAACCCGTAATCCTTCCAAGCCGTCTGTCCTTGGAGTTTCGCCGGTTTGAATACAGGTCAGGAAATGGCTGCATTCGTCGCGCAGGGGTTCGCTCTCTTCA
Source organism: Desulfovibrio sp. JC010 (assembly GCF_010470675.1). NCBI lineage: Bacteria > Pseudomonadati > Thermodesulfobacteriota > Desulfovibrionia > Desulfovibrionales > Desulfovibrionaceae > Desulfovibrio > Desulfovibrio sp. JC010. The sequence goes on along the minus strand of NZ_VOIQ01000010.1, from coordinate 80,381 downwards.
AGGACAACCAACTCTGCATCAGCTTTTACGGGGATCGGCTGGCCTGTTTCCCAATGTATCTTGTGCGGATAGAGTTTGAGCTTTTCATCCCAGGGCAGGGTGTCGTCGAAGACAGCCATTTTCTTGTCTGCCACAACAACGAATTTCTGTTCTTTAAAGGGATGCAGCCATGACACGAATATGTGTGCCCTGAGGCCGGACGGGAAGGTCATATCCGTCATGGTCGTGTCTGCAATGCTGTTGTGGAGGTAATTGCCGCCGCTGGTGCGGACGGACTCCGGCATTTCCCCGGCAAGTGAAAGAAGCATGGATATGTCGTGCGGTGCAAAGGACCAGAATATGTTCTCTTCACGTCTGATTTTACCCAGATTCAACCGATGGGAATAAATGTAGTTGATGCGTCCCAGCTCCCCGGAATCGACGAGTTCTTTGAGTTTGATGAATGCCGGATGATATTGGAGCAGATGGCCGACCATCAAGGTGAGATTTTTTTCTTCGGCAATATTGATGAGCTCGCGGGCCTCGGATTCAGAGAGGACCAAAGGTTTTTCCACAAAAGCGTGTTTCCCGGCCAGCAGAGCTTCTTTGGCAATGGAGAAGTGGGTTTCCGCGGGGGTGGCTATGGCGACGGCGTCAATGGCTTCGTTGGAAAGGACTTCGCTTAAGGAATTGCACCCTTGCACGTCTTCGTACATGGAGCAAAAGCTGGCGACTGCTTCCGTGTCCTTGTCGCAGATCATGGACAGGCTGCCGAGGTTATTAAAATTGCGGATCAGGTTTTTGCCCCAGTATCCGGAGCCGATTACACATATTTTTGGCGAATGGCCCATTAGAATTCTCCGTGGTTATCTGAATTCATAAAATGTTCTGTATATGTCGTTGTACTGTTCAGGGTGAGTGATTTCGGTCCATTTCTGAATTATGCGGTATTCTTATTCGGTCCTAATTCAGGGATGATGTATTTAGGCAACACCAGATCTGCGCCGCAAAAACATTGTTCAAACGGGCATTTGACCGGGCTGCCCAGATGGTCGAGAATATTCGGGTCAGTGTAAATATTAAGCTGTGACAGCCCGCTCCCCCTGAAGCAGACGGCCCTGTCCACCAGACCGTTCTGGTCGATTGCGATACTGTCCACTCCGGCATTGCATAACAACCCTTTGAAGTTGTTCTGCTGCGATGCGATGAGGGTGTTTCTGTCGAACAATTCCCTGTGCAGAACAAGTTCAGGTGTTGTTGTTTTGATCCTGTCCACAAAAAGATTTTGTACTGTTTTGGCGGAGCCTTGTCCTATGCCGAGCCAGAGGGAGTCTTCTTGTGTGAAAACCGGTGGGGAAGGTCTGTTGCCGCTGAAAATGACTACCTTTGGAGGGCGTGCCCGAAAATTTTCCAGTTCAAAACCACAGATGTGCTCGTGAGTCTTTCTGACGATTTTCATATAGCGAGGATGCGCCAGAACATAGGCGACAACCACGAATCCGGCATCGGAAAGAATGGTGGCAGCCTGCTCAAAGCCGGACATGTCCACCTGTTCCAGATGGATCGATGCGTCAAAGTCTATCTGTGATGTATAATTTTTGAATTTTTCGGCAAAGTCGGAGAAAAATTGAGGCGACTGACTCAGGTTGGTCATTATATGAATGAAAACCCGGTCTCCAAGGGTCTCGAGGATGTACTGCACCAGTTCGACAAAGTCGGGGTGTATGGTCGGCTCGCCGCCTGTTAATGTGAATTTGACCTTTGTCCGGTCAAGGGCGGCTATGGCGTTGACACTTTTTTTCAAATCTTCCATGCGCGGCACATTGTACTTTGTGACGCTTGCTTCGGAGCAGTATGAACAAGAGAAGTTGCACGCATTTGATACGACCCAGTTAACCACGAACGGTGTCTCTGCATCATACCTGTTGATGTCTCCGGCTCGGACTGGGGTTCCGGGTGGCAGGGAGTGGAGTGAGCTAATTGCCATAAAATTATTTTCCTTGATAAACGTATGGACTAGCATACGCGGCTGTAGTGTCAAATATTATAATCCCTGAATTTAATGCGAAAAACGTACCATTTAATGCGTTGTGTTGAAATCAGTTACATAAACGTGTACTTTCGATCTGCTGTCGCTTAATCTACTCTTTTCCCTGCGCAAAGTCCCGTACGAAGGTAGATTTTCCTGTGTATCATCAATTGTTAAAGGTGGATAATCCGGATGAGCCATTTCACGAACTCCCCTCTTTCCCAGCTGAAGGTTGCCTGGATAGGTGGACGTTTTTTTCTTGATGCCTTCCGCAATCATGTTGGCGAACTTGCCCATATATTCGTTGGCAAACAGCCCAGGAATTGGGATTGGATAGTTGAAAGGTGCGGGTTTGTCCCGGATATTCTTATTTATGCAGATCGAAGCCAGCCGCCGATGCTGCTCGGCCTTGAATCCTACCCCTGCCTGACGGTTTTTTTGAGTGTGGATAGCCATATTCATGGCTGGTATCCCATTTACGCTCAGGCTTTTGATCTGTGCACCGTCAGTCTGAAAGACCACATTGATGAATATCGCGGCAAACGTTTGCCGGATGACCGGGTCCTCTGGCTGCCCGCCTTTGCCAAGGATGAAGATCGTCCGCTGGAATTGCAGAAGAAATGGGGTCTGCTTTTTGTCGGCAATGTCAAGGAAGACATTTTTCCTGTCAGGGCCAGGATGCTTAGGGAATTGCAGAAAAAAATTCCCAATATGCACGTCACGCAGGGAGATTACCGGGAACTTTTTTCACAGGCCCGACTGGTGCTTAATATAGCCGAGCGGGGCGACATGAACTATCGGTTGTTCGAAGCGTTAGGATGCGGTGCCTGTCTTGTCACGCCGGAGATAGGGCATGGGCAGAGCGAATTATTTACCGATGGTGAGGACATCTTCACCTACGAACAGAGTGATCTGGACGGGCTTGTAAAACTGGTGGCAGAACTCACCGCGAATGGCGATCGTTGTAAGCAGGTGGCAAAAAGCGGGTTTAACAAGGTGGACAGACTGCACAGGGCCAGCCACAGGGCAGCAGCATTTGCGGAGTGGATTGCAGGCTATAACCGGGAGACCTTAGTCCAAAACAGGCTGGACAACAGCAAAGCCATTTTGGACGGCTCACTCAAGCTCCTTTATCTTCACTTTGCGGAAACTATTGAACATGAAGGTTTGCGCAGTGCCTATCTTCAGGCCTTGAAAGGTTCCTGACAGTAGACTGTGCGCATGCCTGACTCTTTTTGTTATAAATACAATTTATAAAACTATAGTTGTTAACAAAAGGTCTCTATTAGCTTATGTTCAAGCTTGAGGTGGAAATTTTGTTGGTCCATTCAGGGGAATGGTCGGGCAAAATTTAAGTATATCCAAGTGGCTATGAACATGAGGACAGGGGCCTGATGTATTCTTCCGAGATCAAGTTTTATTCTTCGATAAATAATCTGTTTGTCATATTCGGGCTTGCCGTCCTTGTTCTGCTCGCTGCCGGGACTTCTGCTGTTGCAGCTGAAGATAGCTGGTGGCCCATACAGGTAAAGAGCTATTACGGCAGTTATGATGCGCAAAGTAAAGTCCCCGGTCAGGCCAGCACAAATCTGAAAGGTCCCAAACTGGAAGAATGGAACGGACCGCAAAAAGTGAACCGCCCATACACCATTGGCGTATCATTTCCCCATATTAAAGATTCTTACTGGATTGCAGTTAATTACGGCATTATTGAGGAGGCCCGGAGGCTGGGCATAGGTATCAAGCTGCTTGAGGCCGGGGGGTATGATCATCTGGAAAAGCAGATTGAGCAGCTTCAGGAACTCAGCCGGGCTGATGTGGACGGGATTGTTCTCGGTTCCATCAGCTACAGCGGCGTGGATTCAATTGTTGCTGAACTTTCGGCCAAGGGAATCCCGGTGGTGGAAGTTATCAACGATGTCCATGCTCCGCAGATTACGGCCAAGGCTTTGGTCTCCTTCTACGATATGGGCTATTATGCAGGCGAATTCCTTGCCGAGCAGGCCGAGAAGTCCGGGCGTGACAATCTTAAAATCGCATTTTTCCCCGGCCCCAAGGCTTCCGGCTGGGCCCCTGAAACCCTGCACGGGTTCGAGGATGCCATGCAGTATTTTCCGGGCAGTGTCGAGATTGTTTCCGTGAAGTGGGGTGATACCGGGCGGGTTCAGCAGAGCAGGCTTGTGCATGAGGCCCTGGCTGAACATACGGATGTAGACTACCTGGTGGGAAATGCCGTGGCTGCAGATGTAGCTCCGGGGATACTTGAGCTGACGGGCAGGAGTGCCGAAACCGGAGTTGTCTCCACTTACATAATTCCCGACCTTTACGATAAAATAGTTAAAGGGCAGGTCATGGGTTCTCCTTCTGATCTCACTGTTTTTCAGGGTCGAATGGCCGTTGACATGATGGTGCGTATCCTGAATGGGGAAAAGCCGGGCCGTGATTTTCCTTTCCGCTCCGGTCCTTTTATTCCCACTGTGACCACTGAAAATATTGACAGTTACCCATATGACGGGTTGTTCGGACCCCGTGATTACAAGCCTGTATTTGAATTGGGGCCGGAGAAATAAATGTTTCAGGCTTTACGCAGCATGCGCATACGCAACAAACTTTTTATAGCGTATTCATTGGCTTTTCTGCTGGCCTTCGGGGTTGGCGGGGGGCTGATCTACATGCAGGCCAAGAAAATTCTGCAGCAGACTATTGAAGATGACCTGCAGGTAGCGACAAAAGCCATTCTCAATATGGTCCGCAGCACTGCGGACGCCTCAATCAAGAATTACATGCGGGCAGTGGCGGAAAAAAATTATGAAATAGTCCGTCAGCTGCACCGTCAGGTACGCAGGGGAGTCATAACTGAAGCAGAAGCCAAGAAACGTGCGACACAGGCTTTCCGCAGTCAGCATATCGGCAGAACCGGAAGAGTCTACTGTCTGAACAGCGAAGGCGTAATGGTGGTTCATCCCAAGCGCAGCCTGCTCGGGGTGGATTTAAGCGGTTTGTCTTTTGTGAAAGAGCAGATCAAGCAGAAGAATGGATATCTTGAGTATGACTGGAAAGAGCCTCTTGAGAAGGAGGTCCGGCCTAAAGCAGTCTCCATGACCTATTTCCAGCCTTGGGACTGGATCATAACCGCCTCTTCCTATCGTGATGAATTTAACCAACTGATCAACCTTGATGATTTGCAGGACAATTTTCTGAGCCTGGGATTCGGTAAAACCGGGTATCCCAGTATACTTGATTATAAAGGAAATTTTTTGATTCATCCCAAGCTGGCAGGGACCAGCTATAAGGAAATCGATGATTCCGGCCAAAGGGAGATTATCGAGAAGATTATTGGCTTGAAAAACGGGCATTTCGAATATGAATGGAAGAATCCCGGCGAAGAATCTTTTAGGGATAAGGTTATTTATTTTAATGACATACCGGAGCTGGGATGGGTTGTGACCTCCTCCGGCTATAAATCCGATTTTTACCAGCCCCTTGATGATATCGGGCTGGTCATCATGATTGTCATGGGGGCCGCCCTGCTGATGGTGATGATTATTTCGGGGTTTATCGGTAATGCCCTGTCCCGGCCAATTCATGAGTTGCAGGAGAAATTTGATCAGGCTGAAGAAGGTGATTTCTCCATACGTATGCGACGTGAAGAAAGGGATGAGCTTGGTCTGCTGGCCGATCATTTCAATAACTTCATGAAGAAACTGAAGGAGTATAACTACTCCTTGCGTGAAGAGATTGTAATCCGCAGAAAAGCGGAGGAGGAGATAAAAAGTTATCAGGCCACCCTTGAGCAGAAGGTTGATGAGCGTACCCGTGAGTTGCTCAAGGCCCGTGATGAACAAAAGGAGAATGCACAGCGGCTTTCTGAAACGGTCATTGAGCTTGGACAGGCCAAGCGCGAAGCTGATGAAGCCAACCGTTCCAAAAGCGAATTTCTGGCCAATATGAGTCATGAGATCAGGACGCCCATGAACGGCGTTCTGGGCATGACCGACCTTGCCCTGCGTTCGGAACTGACTCCCAAGCAGCGGGATTATCTGCATAAAATTAAGCAGTCGGCAAGGTCCCTGTTGACTATCATCAATGATATTCTGGATTTTTCCAAGATTGAAGCCGGTAAGCTGGACCTCGAAACAACCGAATTCGAACTGGCCGATGTTATGGAAAATCTTTCGGACCTCTTTGCCAATAATGCTTCGGATAAAGGGATAGAGCTGGTGGTTTCCGTGGCACCAAAGGTTCCGCCCCGTTTGGTCGGGGACCCGCTCCGGTTGGGGCAGGTTCTGATCAATCTGACCAACAACGCCATAAAATTTACTGATGCCGGGGAAGTTGTTGTCCGAGCCAATCCGGGACCGGTCAATAAAGATAGAACCTTATTGACCTTTTCGATCAGTGATTCCGGCATGGGTATTGATGAAGAAATGCTGCCCAAGCTTTTTGAGCCTTTTACGCAGGCGGACGGTTCCACCACCCGTAAGTTCGGCGGCACCGGACTGGGGCTGGCCATTACCAGACAGCTGGTAGAAGCAATGGGCGGAAAAGTCTGGGCCGAGAGTTCTTCAGACAAGGGCACAACTTTTTATTTTTCCATTGAGTTCGGCATAAGTGCCACTCCTTCATCCCGTCTGGTGCAGACCCCTCCGGATCTGCGCGGACTTAAGGTTCTGATTGTGGATGACAATGACTCGGCCCGTGAAATCATGCGCGAAACCCTTGAATCGTTAAGTTTTAATGTTACTGCTGCGAATTCAGGGGAAGAAGCTTTGAGCATATTGTCCGCCAATGGTGGTGATCCGTACAAGCTGCTTATTCTGGACTGGAAGATGCCCGGCATGGACGGTATCGATTTGACCGTCAATATCCGCAAGAACCCCTTTGTGCGCAAGATTCCTATCATCATGATGACCGCTTTCGGCCGGGAGGAAATTATGATCCGGGCGGAAAAAGCAGGTGTGAACGCTTTTCTGATCAAGCCGGTAAAGCAGTCCATGCTTTTTGATATGATCATGAATGTTTTTGACCGCAAGCGTGATGACGTTCCGGCTTTGCCCGTGGTTTCCTGTGATACCGAAGAGTTCAGCAGGAAATTGGCCGGGGCATCCGTTCTGCTGGTGGAGGACAATGCCATTAACCGTAATGTGGCCCGGGAAATTCTGGAATGTGTCGGCATTAATGTAAAAACTGTAGTCAACGGCCTTGAGGCTGTGGTGGAGGCCAAGGAACATCCTTACGATGCCGTACTTATGGATGTGCAGATGCCGGTTATGGACGGGCTGGAATCCACTGCTGAAATGCGTAAGCTTGAGAAGCTTTGTAACCTGCCCATTATTGCCATGACCGCCCATGCCATGAAAGGTGACCGGGAGAAATGCATTGCTGCGGGCATGGACGACTATGTTTCCAAGCCCATTGATACGGATCAGCTTTTCGAGACGCTGAGCCGCTGGATCGCTCCACGGGAAAGTGAATCAGGAACGGAAACAGTAACGGCGAATTTGGATTCCGGAGAAAAGGATGTTCTTCCCGATTCCCTGCCGGGCATAGATATTCAATCCGCTTTACAGCGGATGCTGGGCCGCACAAAGCTGCTGCGGACCATGTTGGGTGATTTCGAAGCCGACTATTCCGATTCGGCAGAACGATTGCGCTGGTTGCTTGAGTCCGGCAAGGAAAGACAGGCAGCGGTACTGGCTCATACAATAAAAGGCGTGAGCGGGAATTTTTCCGCCTATTCACTGCACAGGGTCTGCGGGGAATTGGAGCGGGCCATAACGGACAATAATTTATACGCCGTACGTCCTTTGCTGGATTCGTATGAAACCGAATTGCAGATAGTCCTCGGTTCCATCGCCAACCTGCCGGAAGAGACTGCATTGCCTGATCCGGAAGATTTTGCGAAAGCAGGTGGTGAGAATATCGAAGATTTATTTACGGAACTTAGGACGCTGCTGGGCCGGAATGATTTTGAAGCTGAAAGTGTGTTTGAAAAAATATCCCCGCAGCTATATGATGATAAGTATCAACCCGGACTGGAAAGGCTTAAAAAGGCCATCGGCGGTTTTGATTTCAAGGGTGCCGTGGTTGAGTTGGATGATCTGGAAATGCAGTTCAAGGGTATTCGGGAATAACATCAATGAGCATTGAACATTTAAAATATAAGATTCTCATCGTGGATGATGCCCCGGCAAACATCAAATTACTGGGGGCGGCACTTAGCGGGGAATACCGGGTTGCTGTTGCTTTGGACGGTCCCGGGACACTTGATATTGCCGCGTCTGAAGATCCCCCGGATCTGATCCTGCTTGATATTGTCATGCCCGGAATGGACGGTTATGAAGTCTGTCGTGCGTTGCAGGAGAATAAGGGCACCAGAGATATTCCGGTAATTTTTATAAGTTCCAGAAATCAGGTTGAAGACGAGGCCAAAGGGCTGGAAATCGGTGCTGTGGACTACATCACCAAACCTTTCAGCCTGCCCATTGTCAAAGTGCGGGTCAAAACCCAGCTGGAATTAAAAAAACAGCGTGACATGCTTAAAGAACTTTCCATGATCGACGCCCTGACCGGACTGCCCAACCGCAGACAGCTCGAAAACCGTCTGGATGTTGAATGGCAGCGGGCCCGCAGGCATGGCAGTCCTCTTAGCGCCGCGTTTATCGATATTGATTTTTTCAAGGCATATAATGATACCAAAGGGCATGCCATGGGCGACGAATGTCTGCGTCTGGTGGCCCGGGAACTGGCCGGAAGCCTGAAGCGGTCCACCGATCTTGTTGTGCGTTACGGCGGTGAGGAGTTTGTTGCCCTGCTCCCGGATACCGACCTTGAAGGGGGAACCAGGATTGCCGAGGTGCTGCGTTCAAATATTGAGAAACTGGCAATCTCCCACAACGGTTCCCATGCTCCGGTCGTCACGGTGAGCGTAGGAGTCGCAAGTATGATCCCTGATAATGGCGACGGTTCCGATGTATTGCTGGATCTGGCGGATAAAGCCCTTTATCTGGCCAAGGAAAACGGACGCAACCGCATTGAACAATTTACAATTTCTTCGTAGTTAAAATTTGTGTTTTTTGAGTCTGTTTGCAAAAATGTGTGTATTTGGTTTTTGAAAAAGTAAATTTTCTGTGTTGTTTTTGCTGAATTCGTAAAATCACTTCGTTGTTTTGTTGACCCCGTACTCCTTCTGGACTACTACTCCGCTTAGTCTTTTAAGGAGTATAGTAATATGCAGAATAGAGAAACATGGGGCTCCCGCACCGGATTTATCATGGCTGCGGTGGGTTCTGCGATTGGTTTGGGAAACATCTGGCGTTTTCCGTATATGGTTTATGAAAACGGCGGCGGGGCATTTCTTATCCCTTACTTTGTAGCCATGCTGGCTGCGGGTATGCCGTTTATGATTCTTGAGTTCGGTCTGGGGCAGAAATTCAAAGGTTCCGCACCGAAGGTTTTTTCCTCCATTTCCAAGAAATGGGAATGGCTGGGCTGGTGGCAGGTCATGGTTTCCTTCATTATCACCACCTATTACGTGGTGGTTGTGGCCTGGGCCATCAACTATTTTCTGCTTGCTTTCAATCAGGGCTGGACAGCCGCACCCAAGGATTTCTTTTTCGGGGAATTCCTCGGCCTGACTGATTCACCCATGAATATGGGCGGAGTGCAGACTTCCATTCTTGCCGCCACTGCAGCTGCGTGGCTGATGACTTTTGTGGCTGTGTTCACCGGGGTAAAAAGCGGTATTGAACGGGTCAGCAAAATTTTCATGCCTCTGCTTTTTCTGCTGGTATTCATCTTTATCGGCCGGGGGCTGATGCTTCCCGGTGCTGCTGACGGTCTGCAGTGGCTCTTCAAGCCTGACTTCCATGCCCTCATGGACGGCAAGGTCTGGGCCGATGCTTTCGGACAGATTTTCTACAGCCTGTCCATCGGCTTTGCCATCATGCTTTCCTATGCCAGTTACCTGCCCAAAGATTCCGACATCAACAACAATGCTTGCATGACCGTGTTTATCAACTGCGGTTTCAGCATCATTTCCGGGATCATGATTTTTAGTGTGCTCGGCTACATGGCCCACCAGCAGGGGGTACCGGTCAGCGAAGTTGCCGGTTCCGGTGTCGGACTGGCCTTCATCACCCTGCCCACAGCCATCAACCTGATGCCGGCTCCCGCGTTCTTCGGAACCCTGTTCTTCCTCGCACTCACTGTTGCAGGGCTGTCCTCCATGATCTCTCTTGCGGAGGTTGTTGTTTCCGCGCTTATCGATAAGATCAACATGTCCCGTAAGGTTGCAGCCACTGTGTTCTGCGGTCTTGGCTTTCTGGTCAGCATCGCTTTCACCACCGGCGGCGGACTGCTCCTGCTGGATATCGTGGATCACTTTATCAACAATTTCGGTATCCTCATGGGCGGATTCATTGAGATTATCTTCATCGCATGGTTCTGCAGACTCGATGACCTGCGCAACCACGTGAACCTGACCTCTGAAATTAAGGTCGGTGCGCTCTGGATTAACAGCCTGCGCTTCGTTGTTCCGGCCATGCTCGGTTTCATGCTGGTTTCAAACTTTATCGGCGATCTTTCCAAGAACTACGGCGGTTATTCCACCCCGGCAACCATTGCCTTCGGCTGGTCCACAATCGCAATCTGCCTTGTGTTCGGCCTGATCTGCGCCCGCAGCGGTCAGGGATTCGCCAATATCAGCGGAATAAACAGAAGCTTTTTGAAAAGGAGCTAATCATGGAATTCTCAGCAATCATCATGATGATTTTCGGACTGGGCATTACCTGGGGCGGGGCCTGGGCCTGCTTTCGTATAGCCTTCAAGAACAGCTAAGCCTGAATTGAATATAAATTGATCAAGCCCTTCCGTGCTTTGCGCGGGAGGGCTTAATTTTTGCTCAGGATTAATCCAGATGTTCGTAAGTGTTCAAAATGTTTTCACTATGAGTAATTTCTTAAAAATCTTGCCTTGAATTCATTTATAACTGTAACGTGACCTTTGCTGTTTTGTGACGGAGTGGTGTTGTTAGAGTTTGTATGTGCCTGTAACAACTTGCGTAATTTTTAAGTCTGTTTGTTACATAAACATGGAGTGTGTCATGAAAAGGATTCTTGTATTTGCTTTGCTCACAGTGTTCGCCCTGGCCGGAACCGCGCAAGCGGAGACCCTGAAACTGTTAACCTGGAAAGGGTATGCTCATCAGAAGTTGATTGATGATTTTGAGAAGGAAACCGGAATCAAAGTCGAAGTTACTTTTTCCAACAACGAAGAAATGATCGCCAAGCTGCGGGCCACCCGTGGTGCAGGATTCGACCTTGCCCAGCCTTCTCAGGACCGTATTTCCTCCGTACAGGCAAAATACAAATTGTATCAGCCCATGGACTATTCCAAGCTTGATTCCAGCCTGTTCATCCCGTCAATGCTTACAGCGGTCAAGGCCAATACCCTTGTTAAGGATAAATCATACGCAGCACCTTTCTGCTGGGGAACTTCCGGACTGATTATCAACAGTGACAAGGCTCCGGGTGTTGATTCCTTTAAGGCTCTTATTGATCCCAAATACAAAGGCCGTGTAAGTTACCGTCTCAAGAGACCCACTCTTATCGCCATGGGCTTTGCTCTCGGCTATGATCCTTTCGCCCTCTATAATAAACCCAAAGAATACAAAGCCATGCTCGATGAGATTGCTGAGGTTCTGATCAAGGGCAAAGCCATCGTAAAGAACTACTATGCCAACGGCGACGCCCTGCTGGAATCCATGCGTTCCGGTGAGGTTTTTGTTGCCATGGCCTGGGATAACGGTGGTTGGAAACTCCACGCAGAGAATAAGGCTATTGACTTCAAGGCTCCCAAAGAAGGTGCTCTTGGCTGGATCGATACTTTCGTCATCCCGGCTAAAGCCAAGAATGTTGAAGCTGCCTACAAGTGGATCAACTTTGCTATGAGGCCTGAAAACGCAGGCTACTTCTCATCCAAAGAAAAATACGCCACTGCTTCCGCGGATGCTCTGAAGTACACCGAGAAGGCTGTTGCAGCCAACTTTGCCCGCTCCTTCCCTCAGTCGGTTATCGACAACATTAAGTGGTATCCGCCGGTACCTGCCAAGCTGGAAAGCATGGAAGGCAAGATTCTCGATAAAATCAAGGCAGCCAACTAGTCACTGCTGCTATATCGTTTTTCTGTGGCGGAGGGTCTTTGGGCCCTCCGCCTGTGTTCAATTTCCAGCCCGGGCGATGTTTTATGATCAATGATCTTTCTGTTTCTGATATGGTGAAGAAATTCGGCGACTTCACCGCTGTCGACCATGTCTCTTTCGATGTGCCTGCCGGATCGTTTTTTTCAATTCTCGGACCTTCCGGGTGCGGCAAGACCACCCTGCTGCGTATGATTGCCGGATTTGAGGAGCCCACTTCCGGGGATATTGAAATCCGGGGCGGGTCCATGCTCGGTGTGCCGCCCAACAAGCGTCCGGTTAATCTTGTGTTTCAGCATCTTGCCTTGTTTCCCATGATGAATGTTGCGGAGAACATTGCTTTCGGCCTGAAGCGTCGCGGAGTCGGTGCTGCTGAAATCGCAAAGAAGACCGAGACCATTCTGGAGCGGGTCGGGCTGCCCGGTTACGGAGCCAAGCAGATCAATCAGCTTTCCGGAGGCCAGAAGCAGAGGGTGGCTATTGCCCGTTGTCTGGTGTTGGAGCCTTCGGTGCTGCTCCTTGATGAACCTCTGGGCGCGCTGGACCTGAAGTTGCGCGAGCAGATGAAAGTGGAACTGAAGAAGCTGCAGGCCAAGGTGGGGACTACTTTTATCTACATCACCCACGACCAGTCCGAAGCTTTGGTCATGTCTGACCGGGTAGCGGTCATGAATAACGGCCGTTTCGAGCAGGTTGGCAGTCCGCAGGAACTTTACGGCAAACCCGCGACTCCTTTTGTGGCCCAGTTTGTGGGTGACAACAACAAGTGGAGCGGCAAGGTTGTTGAGAGCGACAGCGAGAAAGTCAGTATTGTCACTGATGAAGGGTACTCCTTTCAGACCAAGCCCCATGGTGCGTGTTCCACCGGAGGGCGGGCCGATCTTTTTCTGCGTCCGGAGGCCATGCTCATTGAGCCGAAAGACCGCAGCGGGCTGAATGTTTTTGAGGTCACCGTGAAAAGCATCCTTTTTGACGGGGCCAACAGCCGTTTGCTGACCGTGACTAAAGAGGAGCACGAGCTTATCGTCAGCCTGCCCCAGAACCGGAGGTTCGATCACATTGAACCGGGTAATGAAATTTCCGTGGGCTGGCATCCTGATTCCGGTATCTGTTTCGGAGCAGGGGAGTAGTCATGGTCCGTTCACGAATGGTTTTCTGGATATTTTTCGCCCCGGTGATCATGTGGCTGATGCTCCTCATCGTGCTGCCGCTCTGTGATTTGCTGACCATGAGTTTTCGCGGTGAGAACGATTACGGCGACATGGTCTGGACCCTGCAGAATTATGCTAATTTTTTTGGTGAACCCATTTACTGGCTTACCTTTGTGCGTACCTGTCTCTACGCCATTGTGACTACGTTTATCGTCTTTCTGCTCTCCATGCCTGTGTCATTTTATATTGCCAAGCTGGCTAGGGCGCGGGTGCAGGGGGCGTTGATGATTCTGCTTCTGCTGCCTTTCTGGGTCAGTGAACTGGTCCGCATTTACGGCTGGATGATTCTGCTGCGCGAGTCCGGAGTGCTTAATTTTTTCATGCTCAAGATCGGAGTGATTCATAAGCCCGTTGAGATGCTCTACAACGACGCGACCATGATCATGGGGCTGGTTTATACTTCCATGCTGTTCATGGTGGTGCCGCTGGTTTCGGTCATGGAGAGCCTTGACGACTCACTCATCGAAGCGGCCCATGATCTGGGGGCCGGGCAGTGGACCATCTGGCGGACGATCATCATTCCCCACTGTAAGCCGGGCATCACTTCCGGCTCCATCGTGGTCTTCATGCTCGTGCTCGGTAACTACCTGACCCCGAACCTCATGGGCGGCAAGAACTCCCTCTGGTTTACGGAGCAGATATACAACCAGTTCATTGCCAGTTTCAACTGGAATCAGGGTTCGGCCTTCGGCTTCCTGCTGCTGATACTTAGTTCTTTGATCATCTGGGTCGGGCTTAAATTGACCCGCCAGAAACTCGGGGAGGTGGCCTCATGATCCGTTCCTTGCCGCGCAGCAAAGCCTACAATTGGTCTTTCAATTGTTTCATCCTTTTGTATTTTGTATTTCTGTTCGCCCCGCTGGTGGTCACCTGTGTGCTGGCTTTTAACGATTCCAACTTTCCGGCTCTGCCGTGGAAGGGTTTTACTCTGGACTGGTTTTTATCCAGCGGACCGGAGCGTATCGGGCTGTTTCATGATGACCAGAACCTGCGCTCCATTGTGACCAGTTTCCAGACCGCGTTCTTTGTATCCATTTTCAGTGTCATCGTGGGCACCTGCGCCAGCTTCCTTTTCGAGAAGGAGGAGTTCCGATTCAAGGGATTGCTCTATTTTCTGATGCTGGCTCCGCTGGTCATTCCCGGTGTCATCCTCGGTATCTCCCTGCTGCTGGCATCCAATACCGCCGGGTTGTATTTCGATGAAACTTTCGGGCTTGATTTTGAACTCTTCCGGCCCAGCTTCTGGCTGGTGGTGCTGGGACAGTTTTCCTTTATCACCACCTTCGTGACTCTTGTGGTTTCGGCAAGGCTGCGCAAGTTCGACCATTCCCTTGAAGAGGCGGCCCTGAATCTCGGTGCTACCCAGTTGGAAGTAATCTGGTACATCACCCTGAAGTTCCTGCGTCCGGCTATTATAGGGGCCGGGGCAGTGGCATTTCTGATGAGTTTTGAGAACTTCAACACCACCCTCTTTCTGGTGGGATCGGAACCGACTCTGCCCATCAACCTTTATCTGCAGGTGCGTGACGGCAGTACCCCGGTGATCAATGCGGTTTCGCTGCTGCTGATTGTTGGTACTTCACTGCTGGCACTTTGTAATTTGTATTTCTCCAAGCGCGGGGAGTAGATTTAACTTTGCCAAAACAATAGCCCGGCCCCGGAAACCCGGGGCCGGGCTTTACTAATGCACACCTTAGCCATGGGCCCGGACAACAACGTCCGGGTAAGAATCCATTAACTCTGTTTTTACTTTCAGCTTAGTAACTGTTTTGCCGCCAGAGTCGGACGGCATGCTTCCGGTGGTTCGGCTGTGTCTAGCTTTGGGCCGACCGGAATTTTCTGGTTTCTGTTTACGTACTTCTGAGTTGATAGTACCTCCATTCGCCGCTGTCATGCATGGGGTTGATGCATATTTGCGACGGTGTCTCAGATCGCGAGTGGCAGAAGTATTTCAAGGGGTAATATTCTGCCGCCGATCATGGTCCATTTTCATGGGCCTCCTGATGTTCCCGGTTTCATGGCGTTTTTCCATGATGCGGATTGGAAAGACGCTCCAGGCACCGGGAGTTGTTCCGACCACTCCTTTTTATGTCCCGGGAGTGTGGACTGGGACATTACGCACTTTGTTTGAGGGATTGCGTATTAAAGGTTGCGGCCGGAAAATTATGAAATTTTAAATCCCCTTGTAGATTCTGGTTACCCGGGCCATGAGTGTGGAGACTATCTCGTAATTGATGGTTCCCAGCTCACAGGCCATCCGTTCTGCGGAAAGCTCCGCCTTTTCCTGCTTTCCAATGATGACCACTTCATCTCCGGCCTGAACATCTTTAATTTTTCCGACATCAATGACGCTCTGATCCATGCAGACCCGGCCCACAATCGGAGCCTGTATTCCGTGGACCAGCACCTTCCCGGCTGAGGAAAGCTGTCGTCTGTAGCCGTCGGCATAGCCCAGCGGGATTGTGGCCAGTCTGGTGGGAGCGGTGGTGGTGTAAGTGTGCCCGTAGCTGATCCTGAATCCTGCGGGAACTTCCTTGACCTGAGCAATGCGGGCTTTGATCTGCATGGCCGGTTTCAAGTCGGCATTGATCTGGTGCACGCCGCTTGAAGGGTATAGCCCGTAAAGCATGATTCCGGGGCGGACCATATCCAGATAGGATTCCGGGAGATCTATAATCGCCGCGCTGTTGGCCGCATGCTTGAGGGGGATATGGATGCCGCGTTGTTCCAGCTCGGCCAGAGTGTTTTTGAACAGTCTAAGCTGGGCCAGAGCACTGGTTTTATCCGCTTCATCGCTGGCCGCGAAATGGGTGAAAATTCCTTCTGTCTCCAGATGGGGAAGCTGGTGGATTACGGCTACTGATTCCGGGAGCATGCCGTTCATGGTTTCCTGCACCAGCCCCAGACGGCCCATGCCGGTGTCGATTTTAATATGGATTTTAATTTTCCCGCCGGTACGGGCCTGCTCATTGAGCCGCAATCCGTAATCCGTAGAGAAAACGGTCTGGATGATGTCGTGTTTCTGCAATTGTGCAGCAGCTTCCGGGGGAGTATACCCGAGGACCAGAATAGGTTTATCAATCCCCTGACTGCGCAGGGTGATTGCTTCGTCCAGCCGTGCCACACCGAAATAATCCGCTCCGGCACTGCTTAAATTCTTGGCTACTTCAGGCAGCCCGTGTCCGTACGCATCCGCCTTGACCACAGCCATGATTTTTGACTGCTTTTTTACCAGACGCTGTACTTCCGAAAAATTGTGTTTAATGGCTTGCAGGTCAATTTCAGCCCAGACCGGGGCAAAGCTGGCCGGATTATTCATAACTTACCTCGCGGCTCCTGTGTGTCTGTAATCAGTGCAGACTGGTACGTGGAATTTAAGAGGCTTATTTCAGCCCCCCTTCCGGGCGGTGGTACTCCCGGAAGGGGGACATGTGAGGCCGTATGTCTTTTTGCTTCTACGAAACTACTTTTCAGTTTCAGTAGCAGCGGAGGTTTTTGCTGTGGAACCCTGCTTTGCAAAGTACTTCTTGGTTTCAGTCACAACAACCGGAGTCAGCAGCAGGAGGCCGACAAGGTTGGGGATAGCCATGAGACCGTTGAAGGTGTCGGAAAGGTTCCATACGAAGCTGAGCTTGGCGATGGCACCTACACCTACGAAGCAGATGAATACAAGACGGTAGGGCAGTACTGCTTTTACACCGAACAGGTATTCTATGGATTTTTCACCGTAGTAGCACCAGCCGAGGATGGTGGAGTAGGCGAAAAGAATCAGGCCGATGGTAACGATATGTTCACCGCCGCTGAAACCTGCGCCGAAACCGATGGTGGTCAGCTCAGCACCTGTGGCACCGCTGGACCAGGTACCGGTAAGGATCAGTACGAGACCGGTCATGGTACAGACGATGATGGTATCGATGAAGGTCTGGGTCATGGAGACCAGAGCCTGAGTTACAGGTTCTTTGGTCTGTGCTGCTGCTGCTGCGATAGGAGCACTACCGAGACCGGATTCGTTGGAGAATACGCCGCGGGCAACACCCATGCGTACTGCGAGCATGATGGTTGATCCGGCAAATCCGCCGACTGCTGCGGTGGGGTTGAATGCCTGCTCTACGATGAAAGCGAGGGCTGCGGGAACTTCAGCGATGTTGATCAGAATGATGTAGGATGCGCCGACCATGTAGAAAACGATCATGACAGGCACGAGCAGTCCGGTAACTTTACCGATCTTTTTGATACCGCCGAGGATAACGGCAGCGGTCAGGATAGTCAGCAGTGCACCAGTGATGTAGGGGGAAACGCCGTAAGTGGCTTCAACTGCATCGGCAACGGAGTTGGACTGAACCATGTTACCGATACCGAAAGCGGCGATGGATGCGAAGATGGCGAAGAGGGTACCCAGCCAGGGCATGTTGAGGCCCTTGGAAATGTAGTACATGGGACCACCGCTCATTTCGCCGTTTTCGTCCACAACGCGGTATTTAACGGCCAGTACTGCTTCCGCGTACTTGGTGGCCATGCCTACGAGGCCTGTCATCCACATCCAGAACAGTGCGCCGGGACCACCGACAGCGATGGCGGTTGCCACACCTGCGATGTTACCGGTACCCACTGTTGCGGAAAGGGCGGTCATCAGGGCCTGAAAGTGAGTGATATCACCGGGTTCGTCAGTATCTTCTTTGCGTTTAATAAGAGCGAGGTAGAGGGCGTACCACAGTTTTCTGAATTGCAGTCCGCGTAGAGAAAAAGTAAGCCAGATTCCGGTTCCGACGAGCAGGACAAGCATGGGCGGTCCCCATGCAAATGCGCCGATTTTACCAACTATTCCGTCCAGTAAGGTCAAGAATTCCATATCATCCCCTTGTAAGTTTACAGGTTACTCCCAGACTGCCGAGAAAAACTCCAGCTGTGGCGTAAAGATCTCCGGTGAGCAGACCGGTTCTCTTTCCTGTGGGGTTTCAGGAAAGCACTGAAGCCTGCGCAGAGGGACTTGCGCAATGCTTCAGTGCTTATTGTGATTATTTCTAATTCATTTCTGGGCAGTCTTCCTGATTTGACTTGATAATCTGAATTGTCAGCAGATTTTTCGTTTTCTAGTTGTCGTAAAGAACGGATTCAACCGGGGTGAATTCGAGGTCGAATGCCTCGGCAACGCCCTTGTAGGTAACTTTGCCGCCGACCATGTTCAGACCGGTCTTGATGGCATTGCTGTCCTGAGCTGCCTGTTTCCAGCCTTTGTTGGCGATCTGGAGAGCGTAGGGCAGGGTGGCGTTGGTCAGGGCCATGGTGGAAGTCATGGGCACTGCACCGGGCATGTTGGCAACGCAGTAGTGGATAACGCCTTCAACATCGTAGACGGGATCACCGTGGGTGGTGGGCTTGGAAGTTTCAAAGCAACCGCCCTGGTCGATGGCAACGTCGACGATTACGGAGCCGTCTTTCATGGTTTTGAGCATTTCGCGGGTAACCAGCTTGGGAGCTTTTGCACCGGCAACCAGAACTGCGCCGATAACAACATCAGCTTCCTGAACCAGTTCACGGAGAAGTGCGGGGCTGCTCATCATGGGGAAGCAGTTCTTGGGCATGATTTCAGAGAGGTAACGCAGTCTTTCGAGGTTCATGTCGAGAATGGTTACTTTGGCACCCAGACCGCAGGCCATCTGTGCTGCGTTGGTACCTACAACACCGCCGCCGATAACAACGACGTTTGCGGGAGTAACACCGGTAACGCCGCCCATGAGCATGCCGCGTCCACCGTAGTAGCGTTCGAGGTATTTGGCACCTTCCTGAACGGACATACGTCCTGCAACTTCAGACATGGGAGTCAGCAGGGGCAGGTCGCCTTTGCCGCCTTCAACGGTTTCGTAAGCGATGGCAATGGATTTGTTTTTGACGAATGCGCGGGTCAGGGGCTCGTCAGGAGCAAAGTGGAAATAGGTGAAAACGATCTGGCCTTCACGAACCATGTCGTACTCAGAAGCCTGAGGTTCTTTAACATGCATGACCATTTCGCATTCCGCATAAATTTCAGCGGGAGTGTCGATGATTTTGGCACCGGCTGCAATGTAGTCTTCATCGGAGAAACCGCTGCCCACACCTGCGGTTTTTTCAACCCACAGCTCGTGACCGTTTGCGATCATGACTTCAACACCGGAGGGTGTCATGGATACTCTGTTCTCTTCTGCCTTGATTTCTTTCAAGATACCAACTCTCATTTCCACTTCTCCTGATTTGTTTTGTTTGTGCCCTGCAATCACAACAGGGCTGGCGTTTTTAAAAAAAGAGTCTGAACTCTTGGTTGGTTTTCCCTATGGCAATCCGTATGCCAAAGTTGGCTGAAAGAGCTGAATTAGTTTTTGCGAAACGTTAAAAATCCATGAAAACGGAAGTTTAAGAGAAGAAATTAAAGATTGTGCTAATATTCACGAAATCATTGCGCATTAAAATTGAATTTTAGGAAATGTGATGCGGTCTGATAAGTTGCCAGTTGATTTATTGGAGAGCGTTCAAGACTTTGAAATAGTATACTTTTGCTATGGCGGTACCAAAAGTTTCCATTTTTTGATTTAGATGCAGAATCAGGTTTGAGTGGCGAAAACAAAAGGGAATGAGTGGTAATAAAAGATACCAAAGCGAAGCCCCGCACTCCGGTCTGGTGGAGCTGCGGGGCTGGTGTGGAGTGTGTTTCTGTCCGGTTTAATCGGCAGAGACTGCCGCTTGCCACGGTTGATCTTTTTCTTGGTTATATAGTTGATGTTTTTGTATTTTTTTGAGCAGTGCCGTGTGGGATATGCTCAGTCTCCGGGCGGCCTTGCGGATGCTGGGAGTAGAGTTGAGGGTGTCGAGCAGTATTTTCATTTCGTATTTGCCGACCATGTCCTTGAGCGACGCTCCGCTTTGAAGTGTGAGCGGGACGGCTCTGCACTGCTGGCCGCAGTTTGATTCCTGCTTGGCATTAATATGAATGGATTCAGCTGAAATTTCATTGGAATTGCTGAAGATGGAAGCTCGTTCAATGACATTTTGCAGTTCACGGACATTGCCCGGCCAGCTGTAGGCCAGCAATTTGTCCTGTCCTGACCTGCTGATGGTCTGTTCCTTTTTTTCCAGCTTGCGGTTGAAGCGGTTCAGGAAGGACTCGGCCATGAGTGTTATATCAAATCCTCTTTCGCGAAGAGGAGGAATCTGGATGCTCAGGACGTTGATGCGGTAAAAAAGGTCTTCGCGGAAATCTCCGGCGGCAACCATGTCGTTCAGGTTTTTGTTGGTTGCGGTGATCACTCTGGCATTGACCGGAATCTCCTCAACCCCGCCGATGCGGCGTACACATCCTTCCTGCAGCACGCGCAGGATTTTGGCCTGCGGTCCGGGAGGCATGTCACCTATTTCATCAAGAAAGATGGTTCCGTTCTGAGCAGCTTCAAAAAGGCCGGGTTTGCCTTTTTTCTTGGCTCCGGTGAAGGCTCCGTCAATGTATCCGAAGAGTTCGCTTTCAATAAGCTGTTCGGGCAGGGCTGCACAGTTGATGGGGATGAACGGACCGGGTCTGCCGCTTTCAAAGTGGATGGCCCGGGCGAATAGTTCCTTACCTGTGCCGCTTTCTCCGGTGATGGATACAATGGTGTCCAGCTCGGCAATGCGCTTGGCAAAAGTAATCAGGTTCTTGATGGCCGGGCTTTCGCCGATGAAGTCGTCGAATTTGAAATCAATGGGGGTCATGACCGCATCGACCATGGCTTTCACTTCCTGCAGGTCCTTCATGAGCAGGACTGCGCCGACGAAATCGCCCTGTGAATCATGGATGGGTTTTGCCGAGCCGTAAAAATCCACCCGTCCAGTGCTGGTCACTGCGGATTTTCGCCTGTTGACCGGAATGCGTTTCTGCATGCATTCCATGAGCAGGTTGTTTTTTGGCGTAATTTCGCCGACATAGGTGTTGACCAGGCTTTCGTAGGGGGTGTTCAGGATGCGGCAGGCAACGCTGTTGGCGGTGTTGATAATCCCTTTGGAATTGACCGAAACGATGCCTTCGCTCATGCCGTCAAAAAGGATGCGGAACCATTTTTCCCTTTTTTCCTGCGGCAACCGCTTGAGCTCGCTCTGGCTGTCAATGCCGGGCAGGGTGGAGAAAAGGGCAAGTATTTCTTCTGGTTTAAAGGAATGTCCGTTTTCCACTTCCAGTGAAATCTGGGCAAAACCGTCCTTTTGCTCCACTTCCATGCTGATAATGTTCAGCTTGTGCTCCAGCATCAATTTGGTGATGTCGAATACAATTCCGATACGGTCCTTAAACAGAAGCTTGTATTTTTTATTATCACTCATCCGGCTTCCCCCTCTTTCTTGAAGTGAAGGTAGCGGCTTCCGGTGGTAAAATAAAGTTCTTTGTGGTAACTTTTTGAACCATACGGTCATAAATGTTTGTGATGGAGTCTACGGGTACTTAGTCCTAAATTCAATTGGTTCGTATTGTTACCGCTGGGTGGTGATTGCTGAATGCTCCATTCTCTTGTCCATTGTGCATGCAGGTGCTAATCTGGCTCGTATTCCGCAACCTGAATATATTCATGAGGAAGCAGTGATTTCATTTTCAGATACTGACCGCACCGTCGGATCAGGTTTTGCCCGCATTGCCTGTTTCTGCGCTTTTATTTTCTTTCTTGTTTTCCAGACTTTTTTCGTTGGCCCTGTTGTTGCGGACGATTCCCCTCTGAGTCTTACTCCCGAAGAACAGGCCTTCATCGATAGCGGTGTCAAGTTACGTATCAGTGAGGTTGACTGGGAGCCTTTATCCATAATTGATGATGACGGTCAGTTCCGGGGAATTATCGCGGACTACATGAACATGATCAGTGCTCTCTCCGGTTTGGAGTTCGAATTTGTTGCCAGCAGTTCGTGGGCGGATGTGCTGGATAAATATACTGTGGACAAGTTGGATATCATACCGGCCTTGAGCGATGACGATATGGTCGGGCGAAAGGTGCTTTTTTCCGATGTTTATGTCTCATTTCCGCTGGTTGTAGTTACAGGCGATGAACGCAGATCAATCCAGAATCTGCAGCAGTTGAGAGGGATGAAGGTCGCCGCCGGGCAGTCCTATACCAGCTACCATTATGTTCAGGAAAATTTTCCGGATATTAAGCTTGTGGGAACCCTTGATGTGGAGGAGGGATTGCTGCTGCTGACCAAGGGCAAGGTCGATGCATTCGTGGGGCATCTCGCGGTTGTGGTTGATAATATGAACAGGCTCGGTCTGAAAAACCTTAAAATTGCGGGGACAGCCGGGTTTGATTTTGAGCACCGTATCGGAGTTTCCCCGGATTATCCGTTAGCTCTCTCCATCATCAACAAGTCTCTTGCGGCTATTGATGATGATTCCCACCGTGAAATCCGTCAGAAATGGTTTGATGTCCGTTACGAGCAGCCGGTTAATTACGGCGAAATTGTACTGTTGTTCGCTTGTCTGGTTATCGCGCTGGCCATGATTATTTTCTGGAACCGCAAGCTGTTCAGGCTGAATGAATCCCTGAATAAAGAAGTTGCCCGGCGGCGCAGAATGGAAAAGGTCCATAACATTCTTTATGAACTTGCCCTTTCCGTTTCTCAGGTTTCAGGCATTGATGAATTTTATTCCCTTGTGCAGGGGCAGGTCAACAAACTCATGCATGCGCGCAATTTTTACATAGCCGCATATGACCGGGAAGCAGAGGTGATCAGTTTTCCGTATTTTTCTGATGAAAAGGAGTCTGCTCCTGCACCGAGAAAGATGGGAATCGGGCTTACCGATTATGTTGTCAAAACCGGAGAGCCTCTTTACGGGGACAGTGTAACCCGAAGCAGGTTGCGCGATAAAGGTGAGTACAAGTTGCTGGGGCCCGGCTGTGAGATATGGCTGGGTGTTCCTTTGAAACTGCATGGGGATGTGGTCGGTGTTATGGCTGTCCAGTCATACAGTGCCGAGCAGACCCTTGATGAAAGGGATTTTGAGGTCCTGCTTTTTCTCTCAACTTATGTGGGACTGGCTCTGGAACGTTTATCTCTCATGGAAAAAGGCCGGGAACAGACCCTTGCCCTGAAGGAAAGGGAGATCAAATACCGCTCAATTTTTGATAATGCCAGCGATGCCATTCTGTTGATAGATCTTGATTACAATATCATCAGTGCCAACCCGGAAGCTGTGTCCATGTTCCGCTGCAAATCAGAAGAAGAACTGCTTTTTTATCGTCCGGAGAATCTCATTGCCCCAAACCAGACTGAAGGTGTGCCGACCGATGTGTTGTTGGATAAATGGGTCAGGACTACTGTCGAAAGTGGAGAACTTGATTTCGATGTTATCTGCAGACGTCTGGATGGAGAGGAATTTTTTGCCAGCGTGCGTGCCCGTAAGATGGATATCAGCGGCAGACCCTTGCTGCAGGCGACTTTAAGTGATGTCACTGAGCAGCGCAGGACCAAGAAGGAATTGGAGGACGCCTACCACCGTTTGAATGATATTGTTGAATTCCTGCCCGACCCGACCATTGTTATTGACAGCAAAGGGGTGGTGCTGGCCTGGAACAGGGCAGTTGAAGAAGCTACCGGGGTCAGTAAGGAAGATATAATCGGCAAAGCAGACTATGAATACGCCCTGCCCTTTTACGGGGAACGCAGGCCTATCCTTATTGATTTCGCTTTGCGGGATGATCTGGAGCCGCTTACCGATAAGTATGAATCGCTGGAACGCCGACGGGGCATGCTTTACGGGGAGGTTTACACCCCCCACGCATTTGACGGAGAGGGTGCTTATTTCTGGGGGGTAGCCGGACCGCTGCGCAATCGTTCCGGACAAATCGTCGGTGCGGTGGAATGCATGCGTAATGTCACGGAGCGCAGGCAGGTGGAAAAGGAACTCAACCGGGCAAGGCTGGCAGCTGAAGCAGCAACCCGGGCCAAATCTGAATTTCTTGCCAATATGAGTCACGAAATACGTACCCCCATGAACAGCATTATCGGGTTTGGTCATTTGATGCAGAACGCAGATCTCGATACCGCACAACAGGGATATCTGGATAAAATGATGTCTTCGGCGGACTCCCTGTTATCCATCATCGGTGATATTCTGGACTTTTCAAAGATTGAAGCCGGTAAATTTGTGCTTGAAGATGTTAAATTCGGGCTGGACAGTGTGCTGGAAAAAATCTGCAACATGGTTGCGGTGAAAGCCGAATTGAAGGGGATCGATTTTGTCCTTTCCGTAGATCCGGATGTCCCTTTTTATTTGCAGGGCGATCCTTTGCGCCTTGAACAGGTGTTGACCAATCTTGTCAATAATGCAGTGAAATTTACAGATTCCGGGGAAGTAAATCTGATTGTTGCCTGTGAGTATGATTGTGAGGGCGACCCGCGGATCAGGTTTACGGTCAGGGACAGCGGTATCGGCCTGAGCAGTGACGAGATTTCACAGCTTTTTAATTCTTTTACCCAAGCGGACGCATCAACCACCCGTAAGTACGGTGGAACCGGTCTGGGGCTGGCTATCGCCCGTTCACTTGTGGAATTGATGGGCGGCAGTGTCAGTGTGGAAAGTAAACCGGGAATGGGCAGCTCGTTTTATTTTACCGTGCCGTTGCCTGCTGTTGTTGCAGACAAAGAGATACCCATGCCTGTTGTAAAAGAGGAAACGAAGGCACTGGTTGTGGAAAGCAACATGCTGGCCCGCGAGTTTGTGCGTTCAGCCATGGAAAAAGCAGGCTTCAGGGTTGCGGTGGACAGTTCGGCTTCCGGTGCGCTTGCACGGCTGGAAAAGCATAGCTCCGATGAGGCTTTGGGGCTTATTCTGCTTTCAGGTAAACTGTCCGATCTTCCCGTTCTGGATGGCGTTGCCCTGATTAGAGGGCTGCCAGGGCTTGAGGATGTTCCTATAATCATGATGGCTCCCGTGAATGTGGATGAATCTTTTCGCAAGGAAGCAGCGCAGGTCGGTGTGGATGGTTTTGTATCCCGTCCGGTGACGCGTCTTTCCTTGTATGAAGCCCTGCACAATGAGCTTAACAGCCCGGATGACACTGCTTTATCCGCAGCTGTCTGCGAAACTGATTTTGATCTGGATTTTGCGGGCAAAGTTCCGAAGGTGCTGGTTGTTGAAGATAACGAACTCAACCAGCAGGTCGCCCGGAGGATGCTTGAGGGGCTTGGTTTGGAAGTGGATGTTGCCGGGAACGGGCGCAAGGCTCTGGATGTTCTTGCGGAGGAAGCATATAATCTTGTGCTCATGGATATCCAGATGCCGGAGATGGACGGTCTTACCGCTGCCAGGATTATCCGTTCGGATGACCGCTACAGCAATCTGCCGATTCTGGCTATGACCGCCCATGCCATGCCCGGTGACCGGGAAAAAAGCCTTGAGGCCGGTATGGATGAGCATTTAACCAAGCCCATTGATCCTGATGAGTTGAAAAAGGCACTGGGTAAGTATCTTAATATGGAAGAGGCGGCCTATGTCCCGGATGTCGGTGCAACCGAGGATGAAGAGCCGTTTGCCCTGAGATTGCCCGGAATAGACACTGCGCGGGGACTGCGTAACATAGGCGGGAACCGGGAAGGGTATCTGAAGGTCCTGCTGGGATTCAGGGAAAGCTATGCCGATTTAGCTGAAGAACTGGAAGAACTGCTTTCCGGAGAGAGGTTGGAACAGGCTTTGATGAAGATTCATTCCTTGAAAGGTATTGCCGGGAACATAGGGGCAGATAGACTTTACGGGTTCTGCCGAACTCTTGAGGGGAACCTGCGCGGCGACGCTCAGGATGGTTATGGCGATGACCTGAATGCTCTTGTTTCGGAACTGGATACAGTGATTAACGGGCTGGAAGAAATAGATTCTTTCGAGACGCCGCAAAGACGTGAATATGTGTTTGATAAAGAAAAGAGTTTTAATCTTATAAGCAAATTGTATATTATGCTCGCTGAAGGTGATGCTGAGTCCGGCGATGTGCTGAATGACTTGCGTGTTCATTTCAATCTTGAAAAGTACGCAGAGCAGCTTGAAGAATTGACCCGGCATATAGAGAATTTTGATTTTGATGACGGGCTGGCTGTGCTGGAACTGATTGCGGATAAACTCGGAATTAAGTTGGAAAGCAGGTATAAATAATGGAAGAGAAAGCTAAAATTCTGATTGTTGATGATGAGCGGTTGAATCTTAATGTCCTTTCGGATTTGCTGCGGCAGGATTATAAGGTTGTGCTGGCTAAAAACGGCAATCAGGCCCTTGACCGGATAAATTCCGAAAATCCTCCTGATCTGGTTCTGCTTGATGTGCTGATGCCGGAAATGGACGGTTATGAAGTCCTGCGCAAAATCAAATCCCGTGACGAAACCAAGGCTATCCCGATTGTTTTCATCACCGCCCTTGATTCCGAGCATGATGAGGCCAGAGGGCTTGAGATGGGCGCAGTGGATTATATACGCAAGCCTTTTCATCCTCCCATTGTAAAAGCGAGGGTCAAGAACCATCTTATAATCGCCCGTCAGCGCAAACTGCTGGAAGGGCTTGCCAATCTCGACGGGCTGACCGAGATGCCCAACCGCAGGAGTTTTGAGCTGGCACTGGAAAGGGAGTGGCGTCGTTGCAGCCGTTCCGGGGATTACATGTCCCTTGCCATGCTCGATGTGGATTGCTTCAAACAGTACAATGACAACTACGGTCACACTGCCGGGGACGAGGTTCTCAAAAAGGTCGCAGATGTTTTGCAGGCTGAGGTCGGACGTCCTTCAGATGTGGCTGCCCGCTACGGTGGAGAGGAGTTTGTTCTCCTGTTGCCGGAGACTGATTCCGACGGGGGCAGGTATCTTGCCGAAAAGATTAGGGTGCTGATTGCAGAGCTTGAAATTAAGCACGAATTTTCATCTGTAAGCAATGTGCTCACTGTTAGCCTCGGCGGGGTGACTGTGGTTCCATCCACCTTTGCCAAAGCGCAGGATTTGACTGTGGGTGCAGATTCCATGCTTTATGAAGCCAAACGCAGGGGCAGGAATATGGTCCTCTGGACCGACCTCAGCTGATTTTTATTTCCCTTCCGGAAACCATATTTCGTAGCTTGTCCCCTCGCCGGGTATGCTTTTGCATTCAATGGTTCCGCCAAGTGCCCGGGTCACGATGTTGTACACAAGGTGCATGCCCAGCCCGGTGTTCCCTGAGCTTCTGGCCGTGGTATAAAAAGGTTCAAATACTTTCAGCATCTGTTCGGTCCCCATGCCGATGCCGTTGTCGGCAAAAGTCAGCTTTACCCCGTTTCTGCTGGCGGCAGCGGTGATGGATATCTTGCCTTGGTCAGTGTCCGGGAAGGCATGGGTCAGGGAATTGGTCACAATATGGGTGATGACCTGCATGAGCGATCCCGGCGAAATATTGATCTCCATACCTTTGGGGCAATCGACAGTAAGCTCGTGTCTGTATTGTTTGAATCTGGGCTTCAGCGAGAGCAGAATTCCCTGTATGTACTCATAAAGATTGACCTGCCTGACATCATCCGAAGCCTGGTCCACGGCAAGCTGTTTGAAGTTGCTGATCAGCGTGGCCGAGCGTTCCAGATTTTTCATGATATTATCAAGTGCTTCGCTGCTGGTGTTCAGGAATTTATCAAGATCCGACCTTTTCATGGAACCTGATTCAAAGCTGTGCTGCAGGGTCTCGGTCAATTCCCTGATAAAAGACGCGCTGGTCACACTGATGCCCAGCGGAGTATTGATCTCATGAGCCACTCCGGCCACCAGTTCCCCGAGGGAGGCCATCTTTTCTGTTTCAACCAGCTTGTCCTGAGTCTGGCGCAGTTCATCCATGGATTTGAGCAGGGCACTGTTGGCGTTTTCCAGTTCCGTGGTGCGCATGGCCACCCTTTCCACCAGTTCCCGGTTCAGTGATTTCATTTCCTGTTCCACTTCCTTGATGCGGGAAATGTCCGAAGAAATGGTCAGGATGGCCGGATTGTTGTTTTCTGCTGAAATATAAGGAACTCTGGTGGTTTCAATCCAGTGGGTGTTGCGTTCTTCGTCCCGGAAGCTTTCTTCGGTGAGCAGCTTTTCATTGCGATCAATGACCATGCGGTCATCTTCCAGGATCCGGGTGACCTCCACGGGATTATCAATTACCTCCGGCAGGTATTTTCCGGTAATTTCTTCAGCCGGAATACCCATTTTTTCCGCTTTAATGCTGTTGACCAGCAGGAATTTACCTTCAAGGTCGTTGGCGAAAATTTCCTGCGGAAGCAGGTCGATGATCTGGCGCAGCCTTGCTTCGCTTTCGTGTGCTTTCTTTACCGCATCCCTGCTTTCGGTAACATCCAGTCCCTGCAGGAGAATAAAATCCGGGTCTCTGTCCGGGGTCATGCGTACAGGGGAAAAGGTCCAGATGAAGTATTTTATTTTTCCGTCACCGGAGTGGAGCGGCAGTTCCAGAACAGGGGTCTGGTTGCCCTGCACAGCCTGATGAAGGGCCTTGTCGACAGTTTCATGAAAGTCCTTGTGGAAAAAAGCGGTCAGTGTTTTGTTCCAGACTTTGGTACTGTCTACGCCGACAATATCCTCTGCAGCAGGGTTCATATCAAGGATGGTTCCGGTAATATCGCAGTTGATGATGGGTGCTTTTGCGGATGAAAACAGCTTGGATATATAGGCACTGTTTTCATCCAGCATTGAGACCATATCTTCCAGCATCCGGCCGAGCTGGTTGAATTCCTTGACCTGACCGGGGATAAAATTGGTGTTTCTCTCGCCGGAACCGACGTTCCGGGCGTAATTGGTGAGCATCTTCAGGGCTTTGAGGATTCTTTTCTGCAATCCCCATGCTGTGAATATAGCCAGCAGTGCGGCAAAGGTGAGCAGGATTCCCAGATTCTGCATGTAGTTTTTTTTAAGGGATTGGAAGGAGGGATTTCTCCGGGAAAAGCTGAACAGCAGCGGGCTGTCCGACTGCTGGGGGAGCAGCTGGATTGTGGAGTAGATCAGCTCTTCGTCTATCTTGAATTCTCCCGGCTGAATGTCCAGAGTCCAATCGATGAGCTTTTTCATTGCGACCTTGGATGGATTGGAGGTGCTTATGATCAGCCTGTGTCTGCTGACCAGTGCGCCGTTGATGGCTGAGGAGACTTTTTTCAACCTATCGATGAAAGATACATTGGAGTTGAGATCAATACCGCCGTACAGAACCCCGGAAACTTCCCCTGTGTGTTCATTGAAAACCGGGACGGCGCAGACCAGCATGGTCCTGATGTTGTTCAGGGATCTGAAGGAGAGATAGCCCCAGGCCGGGGATGTGGACATGGTGTTCTTGAATTTATTGCGCAGCTGCACGATGGGCAGTTCGATCACCCCTGCTTCAATCCAGTTTCGTCCGTCGCGGTAGATGGTCAGCACGTCCAGCAGGTAGCCCTGCCTTGAGTTCATGAATTCGTAAAGTTTCTGATCAAGTGTTTCACTGTCCCCGGTGATAATGGCCCCGCGGAAATCAGCGTCAAGGGTCATTTCTATGAGATCATCCTTGATGTCTTCCAAGGTGTTGTTCAGAGAAAGTGAAACAATGCTTTCGGTTTTATCAATATCTATGGAAAGTTCGTTTTCAAGGGTGGTTTTGGACAGGTAAAAAGACCATGCGAATATGAAAATTCCCATGACCACCACTAATGCTAACATGGGGGTCAGCAATTGTGTTGTTAATCCGGGTGGTTCCTTGAAAATGCGTTTCATTAGTTATCCTTTTGGCTGCCGGAATAACGGAAGCTTTCCCGCTGCAGCAGTTGCAGCCGTTCGGGCGAAACTCCTTTTTCCAGTATTTCAAACCTGCCGGAAAAAACAAGGGGGATCTGTGATTTTTTTTCAAGAATATCAAGAATTATTGCATCGGCCATGGCTACGCCATTGTCGTCATTGATACGCATGAGCGTGACGTCAAGCTCCCCTTTTTGGATGGCTTCTATTTCAGGTGAACCGCCTCCCCAGCCGTTGACCATGATTTTGCCAAGTTGTCCGGTTTCTCGTAAACCTTCGATGGCTCCGAGGGCGATATCCGTGGAGCAGGCGTATATGAATTTAATCTCCGGGTGTTTTTCCGCGATATTTATGGTCGCCAGTCGGGCTTTTTCCTTGTTGATTCCTGTCTGGAACAGCGAGACAAGTTTGAGAGAAGTCTTTTCATCCATATAAGATATGAATGTTTTGCCGCGGGCTTCATTCAGGTAGCCGGGGTCAGGGAGGAGTATGGCGTATTTTCCGTTGCCCCCTGTTTTGTCTGCAAAATACTGTGCAAGTATTTTTGCCCCTGTGGCGTGGTCGAAACCCACGTACATGAACGGCTGTTTGTCTTCCCATTCTTTCAGGGGGGTGGTTATATTCTGGAGTATTATCTTGGGGTGTCCGGCAACGAGTGCTGATTCGATCATGCGCTGGTGCCGCAGGGCATCAAGGGTGAAAATAAGGTAATCCGGGTTGGCCTGTACTGCTTTCCGGAAGGTTGAGGCGTGTTTGGCCGGAGTTTCCGACGGTTTGATGGGAAACTTAACGATGATGGGTTCAAGGCCGTAGTGTTTCAGCCGGTTTGTAAAGGATTTGATGCTTCTTCGCCAATAATCGGAAATCTGCCCGGAAGGGTATATAATAGCGATTTTGGGATTTGGAATTTGGCGCGCTTTCCGGACAGCGTTATTTTTGACAATTTTCCTGAAGTTGTCTTCCCGGATTTTTTCCTGCGGATGGGCCGTAATGTATTCATCAAGAGTGAAGTATTTCCCGGCTTCTGCCGGAAGGGCGAGAAGCAGGCTGGTGAGGATTATTATGAGGGGGAGGAGCGGATTTATTTTCATACTGTCTCCATATTTCAGTTTTCACACGGGAAATATGGAGACAGTATACCAGAATCAGAATTAAATGTAAGTTTAAGCTTGGGAGGCCGTACCCAGCGGGGTGCGCTGG
Organism: Desulfovibrio sp. JC010; assembly: GCF_010470675.1. Lineage (NCBI taxonomy): Bacteria > Pseudomonadati > Thermodesulfobacteriota > Desulfovibrionia > Desulfovibrionales > Desulfovibrionaceae > Desulfovibrio > Desulfovibrio sp. JC010. The sequence goes on along the minus strand of NZ_VOIQ01000010.1, from coordinate 49,030 downwards.
CGGAGCAGGGATACCCCGGCGTAAACCAGAGGCGTGTCCAGAAAGGCGATAGCCACTTTGGCCACCCACTGGCCGATGATTATGTCGGTTACCGGCATTACTCCGTAAAAGGCTACAGTGACAAAGATTGTGGAATCAATGAGCTGTGATACAATGGTGGAAAGGTTGTTGCGCAGCCAGAGGTGTTTGCCTCCGGTCATCCTGCGCAGCAGGTGGAAAATGCGCACATCATTTGTCTGGCTGACCAGATAGGCCAGCAGCGAGGCCAGTACGATCCGCGGAGTGCTTGCAAGTACGCTGGCAAAGCCTTCCTGTCCGTGCCAGAACGGTGCCGGGGTCCAGTAAAGGGCAGCCCATGAAAGGGCGATGGCGGTTAGGAGGGCGATAAATCCGCAGTGGATGACCTCGTTGGCCCGTTCTTTTCCCCATATCTCGCTGATGATGTCGGAGACAATAAAGGTGATGGAGTAGGCAAGAACCCCTGCGGGGGCGTAGAAGCCGAAGATGTTGATTATCTTGGTTGATACAACTGCGGCCATGACCAGCGAGCCGATAAAAAGGCTCGTCAGAAGGGTGAACGCTTTGCGTTCAAAGGTTGAAGAGAGCATTGGATTCCCTTGTGTTGAATATTATTGTTTTGAAACGGATTCTGCCCGACACGAGCAAAAGGGAGAAAGTCCCGCGCCTCGACAGGTCCGTTCCGGGGCAAAGTTAAAGAGCAGGGGTGCCACCGTTCGGGGGAAAAGTCAAAGCCCAAATTGACCGGAAAATGGCTGGGGGCGGGCATGAATCAGAACTTGCTTTTGCCGGGCAAGCTGCTAAGTGCTTTGGACCGTTTGAGGAACTTTTCAGATTAGACTGTTTATCTATGGAGAAGATTTAAATGAAAACAACCAAAAGTCAGGACAAGACCGAATCCCTTGTCTCTCTGGGGCAGGCCGGAGCTACGAAATACAATTATGATACTCCCGGCCCTGAAATTCTTGAGACCTTTCCCAATAACTTTCCGGGCAGGCCCTACATTATCAGCATTGAATTCCCGGAGTACACCTCTCTTTGCCCGGTGACCGGACAGCCGGATTTCGCCACCATTATCGTTGAGTATATCCCCGATGAACTTTGTGTGGAGTCCAAAAGCTTCAAGCTGTACATGGGGGCCTACCGCAACCACCAGTCTTTCATGGAAACCATCACCAATAATATTCTCGATCATTTCACAGGGCGGCTTTCTCCTTTGTGGATGCGGGTTAAGGGGATCTTTTCTCCCCGTGGCGGAACCGCTTTGCATGTTTTTGCCGAGCATTACAAAAAGGAGAGTGCGCAGTATGAAGATGTCCGCGAAACTGTCCGGGAATGGAAAATGGAATCCGGTAGACATTCTGCCTAGTTTTATTTACGTGCAATATTAGCTGTTTATCCGGAGTATGTTTTTGCCGGATAAAAAAATGAACAGCAGCAGCTTGACAGGCTGGGATAAATTTTATATTTTGCCAAACAGGAAAGTTTGGAGGCGTAAAAAATGACAGCAAATATCGAAACAAAATCCAAGGTGTTTAAAGCACTGGGCCATCCCAGCAGGCTTGCCATAGTTGAGGCCCTCTGCGAAGGGGAACTCTGCGTGTGTGATATTGTTCCGATTGTGGGCCGGGATATATCCACTGTGTCCAAGCACCTCTCCTTACTCAAGGATGCAGGGGTGCTCAAGGACAGCAAGCGTGGGACCAATGTGTATTACAGTCTCAATATGGATTGTGTACCCGGCTTCCTGAATTGTCTGGAAAATTTTTTCGCCGCCCAGTTTGAGGAGCAGGCCAAGGCCTACGCCGCAAGTTCCATTAAAAAGTTGTAAGGTGAGAACAGCTGCAGCTTGGTTGTAGCTGTTCTTTTTTAAATATAAGTTTTCGTATTTGGCAAAATATAAACATGGAGAGCTGAAATGGAAGAATTGAATATCAAACCCTGCGCCTGTTCTGCGGAGCCTAAAAAGAAAGAACCCATAGGGCTTGAACCTATCGGCATGAATCCCGAAACCGAAACCGCTGCAGAAGAACAGAGCGAATCTTCACTGCCCATAAAAGGCAATGCCCTCTGGGCGGCAATGGGTGGAGGGCTGCTGCTCTGGTACGCAATCTATTCACAGCTGCTGGGTTTTTCCAAATATGCGGCTTTTGAGCTATTCGGGCTTGTTCCGGGCAGTCATCTCGGTGAAACTGTGCAGTTCTTCATCTATGATACCCCCAAGGTGCTGATGCTGCTGGTGCTGGTTGTTTTCGGTATCGGCATCATCCGTTCTTACGTCACCGTGGAATGGACCCGCAAGGTGCTGGCCGGAAAGCGTGAATCCTACGGTAACGTTCTGGCCGCCCTGCTCGGCGTGGTCACTCCTTTCTGCTCCTGTTCCGCAGTGCCGCTTTTCATCGGTTTTGTGGCCGGGGAAGTTCCGCTGGGCGTGACTTTCTCTTTCCTGATCTCCGCTCCCATGGTTAACGAGGTGGCACTTGTGCTGCTTTACGGCCTCATGGGCTGGAAGGTTGCGGCCCTTTATTTTATTACCGGAATTTCCATAGCCATTGTGGCCGGTTGGATTATCGGCAGGCTGGGTATGGAAAAGCATGTGGAAGGCTGGGTCAAACTTGCCAGTGCCCAGAACAACGGTCCGCAGTCCGGCATGACTGTTGAAGACCGGGTGGTTTTCGGCATTGATTCGGTCAAGGATATTGTGGGCAAGGTCTGGCTGTATGTTGTGGTCGGTATTGCAGCCGGTGCAGCCATTCATGGCTATGTGCCCGAAGACATGATGGCTTCCATCATGGGTAAAGGTGTCTGGTGGGCGGTTCCTGCTTCCGTTCTGCTGGGTATTCCCATGTATACCAATGCCGCCGGGGTGATCCCCATTGTGGACGCCCTGCTGGGTAAGGGGGCGGCACTGGGGACCGTACTGGCCTTCATGATGAGCGTCATCGCCCTTTCTTTCCCGGAAATGGTCATCCTGCGCAAGGTGCTCAAGCCCAAGCTTATCGCAGTCTTTGTCGGGGTGGTCGGTTGCGGAATCCTTATGGTCGGCTATCTCTTCAATATGATCATATAAATATTCTCTGCAATGAACCTAAGCAGCCGCATTTCCTTTGGGGAAATGCGGCTGTTTCCATTTTGGCGTTTTTCTCAGCTTGTAAATGTGTTAGGTTGTAATTGAGTTATATTTTTGGGAGGTATGCATTATGACTGAAGAATATGAAACTGGTTTTATGGTTGTCAGTTGCTCCGGCGGTTCCGGTTCCGGCCAGGCGGCGAACAGTCTTGCGGTGGAACTCAACAGGAGCGGGTTTGCGAAAATGGTCTGTCTTGCCGGGATTGGTGCCGGTCTGGATGAATATATTGATGAAGCGGATAAGGTTCGTGATCTTATTGTGATTGACGGCTGTTCAAAGGGATGCTCGCAGATTATGTTGAAGAAGATGGGCATTGAGCCGGTGCATAATTTCTGTCTTACTGAGATGGGTGTGGAGTGTCCCGTCACAGAGGTTGATCCTGCAATGTTGGAAGAGCTGCGTAAGAAGATCAAGCTGTTGTTCGGTCAGCGTAGGGCTGATTCAAAGTATGCAGTATGCGGGTGCGATACTTGCGTAAGAGAATAACAGTGCAGGTTTACAAAATAATAATAGATTGTAATTGTTGGTGTGTTAAGTATAAGGTTAGGCTGTAGCTTAACCTTTTTTGTTATTATAACGATGTTTGGGGAGTTTTGTGAGCAGAGTTCTTATCTTGGAGCCAAGCAAGGCTGCGGCCATGTTTATCCAGACGACTTTACAAAAGGCCGGTTTTGATTGCGACCATGCCAATACTTACGGAAGGGCCCAGGAGTTCATTGCCGCAAATGATTATTTTGCCGGGTTGAGCAGTATGGTCCTTGATGGAGTGGAGTACGGCAGCGGGATCAATCTTCTGCTTGAACACAGAATTCCGGCTATTGCTGTTACCGCCTCCCTTGATGAACAGGTTCTAAAGACCCTGTCCACCAAAAACATTGTCGATTACGTGCTTAAAAAGCCTGATCAGGCGGACTATATTGCCCGCATCGTCAGCCGGGTTTACAAGAATCAGGACGTCAAGGTTTTGGTGGTGGATGATTCGGCTTCTGTGCGGGACTGGATATCCAGAATCCTCAAGCGGCAGGGGCTGAAAGTCCTGCAGGCGGAGGACGGTAAGGCCGCGACAAAGATTTTTTACAGAAACAGTGACATCAAACTGGTCCTGACCGATTACAACATGCCGGAAATGGACGGGCTCAGACTTACCGCCCACCTGCGTACCATTCGATCAATGGATGAGTTGAGCATAATTGTTCTTTCCTCCGACACAAAATCCCGCACCGCGCCGCTTTTTCTAAAGCAGGGAGCCAATGATTTTATCCAGAAGGGTGCTTCGGTTGAGGAAATTCTCTGCCGGGTCAACTCCAACCTTGAATTTCTTGAACTCATACAAGCCTCCCGGGACCGGGCCAACAAGGATTTTCTTACCGGGCTGTGGAATAGAAGGTATTTTTTCGAATACGGGGAACCTCTTTACTCTCAGTCGTTTTCCGCAGACAGGGAATTGTGTGTGGTTATGCTCGACATAGATCATTTTAAGAAAATTAACGATACATTCGGGCATGATGCCGGGGATCAGGTTCTGATAGATTTCTCGGCTCTTCTGGCTGAGTTCGTGGGTGATCTGGGTCTTGTTTCAAGGTTCGGAGGGGAAGAGTTCACCATTATTCTCGATGGTGTTCAGGCGGACGGCCTTATGGATTTTCTGGAGGAATTCAGGGCGCAGGTGGAGAATTTTGCTGTGGAATTTAAAGGAAAGATAATTAATATGACAGTCTCCATCGGAGCTACTGCCAATATGGATGAATCTCTTACTGCCATGATAGGCCGAGCGGATGATAAACTTTATGAGGCCAAGAGATCCGGCAGGAATAGAATCCTTTGTGACTGGTAGCGGTCTTTGATGTTCATTTTGCGGTCCGGTACGTTTTGGCGTGCCGGATTTTTTTGTTCAAGGGATTTAAGAATTGGCTTTGAAGAGCTGTTTTTATACGCTATACTTTGAATAATACCTGGTGCCGTTAATGTCTCAAGCCAAGGGGGAGAGTATGCTGCCAAAGGAAGAATTTTTCAGGACCGGTGAAATTGTCAATCTGGCCGAAGAGATAGTCTATGAAGAACTGAAGACTCTTATCGGGCGGGCGGAGATTGAATTTTGTCAGTGTGATAAATGTCTGTTCGATATTGCCTGTGTGGTTTTGAATAAAATTCCCAGCCTGTATTCATCAAGTATTGCAGACCGGACTTATCCCAGCCCGGAGTTCAAGGCTGAATATGAAAGACTGAAGCTGTTGGCCGCTGCCGAGATTCCGCAGGCCATTGAACGCATCAGGGACAGGCTGCATCATTAGCCGTTTCTATATGATAATCTGCAATAATTTACTTTTTTTTGAAATGGTAATCGGTTAGTGTCTCATTACTTATAGATGGGATAGAGGGCGGATTGCTGTTTCTAAAGCAATCTCCGGCTTTTAAATATTATTCAGGGGGAAATTCGTGAAATTTCTTTTTCATGCGGTTACCGGGCGGAAGGTTTCCGCAGCGTTGTTTTTTGTTTTGTTGTCCATGTCTTTCGTCTTCTCCGGATGTTTTGGCGAAGAGAAGAAAGAGCAGGCGGCTGCAGAGCCCATTCCTGTTAAAGTAATTAAAATCAGCGAACAGTCTTTTCCGGTGATGGGGGAGTATGTAGCCCAGATTGAAGCTCTGAAAACTGTGGATATCAAAGCCCGTGTAGAGGGGCATATTAAGGAAAGAACCTTCACTGAAGGGCAGGCCGTGAAAGAAGGCCAGCTTCTTTTTGTTATTGATTCCCGCCCTTATCAGGAGGCTTTGAAAAAAGCCAAAGCGGAGCTGGCCAGCACCAGAGCCAGTCTTGCCAAAGCCAGCAAGGATTACAAACGGTTCAAAGCCCTTTTTGATCAGGGCGCGGTCAGCCGTGAAGAGTTCGATTCCAAGATCACCGACAAGCAGGTTCTGGAAGCCAACGTCAGCAATGCCAAGGCCGAGGTGGAGCAGGCCAACCTGAATCTTGGGTTTACGAAAATTGTTTCGCCTATGGACGGTATCATCGGGCGTACGCAGGTGGAGCCGGGAACACTGGTTGCCGCAGAATCCACCGTGCTGGTTACTGTCTCGGCAGTTGATCCGGTTTATGTGAATTTCAGCATTCCCGAAAAAGAATATCTGGTGGCTATCCGTGAAATGGAATCCCTCAGAAAGCAAGGCAAGCCGGACAAGCCTTCCGATCTGCGCATCATCCTTGCCGATGGCGGTTTCTATGAATACAACGGGACTTTCAATATGGCAGACCGGGCAGTTGACTCCTCCACCGGAACGCTGGGTATCAGGGCCGAATTTCCCAACCCTGACAGAATCCTGCGTGATGGACAGTATGCCAAGGTGGTGGTTGAACTTAAGAATTATCCCAACGTTCTGGTGGTACCCACACGGGCAATGCTGGATGTTCAGGGTCGCAAATCCCTGCTGACAGTAAGCAACGGCACTGTCGTCGAAAAGCCGATTACCATTGATTATACCGATGACCGCAACACCGTGATCAAATCCGGAATCGAAAATGACACCCTGATCATTGCCGACGGAGTGAATAAGATCCGTCCCGGAACCCCGGTCACTCCCCAGATCGTTCAGGACCAGCCCGAAGCAGCCAAACAGTAATATTAATTAAATAGATCTCCCCGTTTTTTCGGGGAGATCATTTTTCGCATCGCAGGAAGCAGCCATGGTCAATTTCTTTATCGACAGACCCATTTTTTCGTCCGTTATCTCCATCATTATTACACTGGTGGGCTTGCTGAGTATTTTTACTTTGCCCATTGCCCAGTATCCGGAAATCGCGCCGCCCACGGTGCAGATTGCGGCCCAGTACACCGGAGCCAGTGCGGATGTTGTGGAAGAAACCGTTGCCGCTCCCATTGAAGAGCAGGTCAACGGTGCACAGGATATGCTCTACATGAGTTCCATCAGTTCCAATGACGGACGCATGGTGCTCAACGTAACTTTTGATCTGGGGCGCGATCTCGAACTGGCTACGGTTGACGTCCAGAACAGGGTCAGTCTTGCCACACCGCAGCTGCCTTCCGAAGTAACCAAATCCGGGGTCAGCGTTAAGAAACAGTCTTCTAGCATGATCTGTGTGATCAGTCTGCTTTCCCCGGATGGAACGTATGATTCCCTGTTCCTGAACAACTACGCCAAAATCAATCTTTTTGATGCTGTTTCCCGTATTCCCGGTGTTGGTAGTGTTTCCCTGTTCGGTGATCAGGACTACGGCATGCGTATCTGGCTGGACCCCGACAAAATGGCCCGGCTGGCAATTACCGCCGATGACATTATCTCCGCTGTGCAGGAGCAGAACCTGCAGGCTCCTGCCGGACAGGTGGGGCAGCCCCCGGCTACTTCAGGGCAGCAGTTCCAGCTGACCGTGCGGGTCAAAGGGCGTCTCAGCGAACCGGAAGAGTTCGGTAATATCATCGTCAAAGCCAACCCGGACGGCAGCACCGTGCATATCCGCGATGTGGCCCGGGTTGAGATGGGGTCCAAATCCTATTCCGCTTTCGGCAGGCAGGGCGAGATTGATTCCGCAATGCTGCTGGTTTACCAGCTGCCCGGAGCAAACGCCCTTGATATCGTGGAAAATGTCCGTGCCACCATGAAGCATCTTTCGCAGGATTTTCCGACTGGAATGAAATACGACATTCCCTACGATACCACCCTGTTTGTTACCGCTTCAATTGAAGAGGTTATGGATACCCTGTACGAGGCCATGGCTCTCGTGTTCATCGTTGTGTTCATTTTTCTCCAGAACCTGCGGGCGACCATCGTGCCCATGATTGCGGTTCCGGTTTCTCTGGTGGGAACATTCGCATTCTTTCAGGTGCTCGGATTTTCCATCAACACCCTGACCCTGTTCGGTATGGTATTGGCCATCGGTATTGTTGTTGATGACGCCATTGTTGTGGTCGAGGCGGTGCAATCCAAGATTGACGAAGAAGGACTGGACCCCAAGACGGCCACCAAGGAGGCCATGAAAGAGGTTTCCGGGCCGATTATGGCGACCACTGCGGTGCTTATTGCCGTGTTTGTGCCTGTAGCCTTCATGGGCGGGATTACCGGGCAGCTTTATAAGCAGTTCGCACTGACCCTTGCGGTTTCGGTGGCAATTTCATCCGTTAACGCTTTGACCTTTTCTCCGGCCATGTCGGCCCTGCTGCTGCGGCCGCAGAAAGACATGCGCGGCCCGTTGGGCTGGTTTTTCAAGCAGTTCAACAAATATTTCAGCAAGATCACTTCCGGATATACTTCCGGGGTCAGGATAATCATCCGCAAGTCAGTCATCGCGCTGGGAATTTTCGGGGTGCTGATGTTCGGGGCCTATACCCTGTTCAAGACTGTACCCACCGGGTTCGTGCCCAATGAGGATCAGGGTTACTTCATGATCAACGTGCAGCTGCCCGAAGGTGCCTCTCTTGAGCGTTCAGATGCGGTGGTGCAGCAGGTGGAGGAAATCCTGAAGAATGAGCCGGGCGTGAAAACATATTTCGCACTGGGCGGATTCAACCTGATTACCGGTGCTTATTCTTCCTACACTTCAACCTTGTTCGCCACCCTTGATCCATGGGATGAGCGCACTGCCCCCCAGCTGCATGTGGAAGCCATTCTCGGTAAGGTGCAGCAGAAGGTGTTTGGTATTCAGGAGGCCATGGTTATCTGCTTTAACCCGCCGCCCATCAACGGTATCGGGTCCACTGGCGGTTTGCAGTTTGAGCTGCAGGACCGTTCCGGCGGAACTGTAAAGGAACTGGCACAGGTGGCTCAGGATTACATGGCCGAGCTGCGCAAGCATCCGGAGCTGACCGGAATATTCTCCACTTTCAGTGCTGATGTGCCGCAGCTGTTTGTTGACGTTGACCGCGATAAGGTGCGTAAGCTGGGTATCCCGCTCAATGAAGTGTTCACCGCCATGCAGACTTTTCTCGGCGGTTATTACATCAACGATTTCAATAAATACGGCAGGACCTACCGGGTTATGGCTCAGGCGGATTCCGAGTTCAGGACCAGCCCGGAAGATGTGTCCAAGTTCTACGTGCGCGGGGATACCGGGAAGATGATCCCGCTTTCCACCCTGCTTAATCAGGAGAAGATATTCGGACCGGAATACATTCAGCGTTACAACCTGTTCCGGACCATTGAGATAACCGCGGCCAACGCTCCGGGCTACAGTACCGGGCAGGCCATGGCATTGATGGAAAAAATCGCCCGCGACACCCTGCCGCGCGGCTACGGTTTCGACTGGACCAACATCGCGTATCAGGAAAAGAAATCCGGCGGGGAAATCATCATTATCTTCGCTCTTGCGGTGCTCATGGTCTTCCTTGTGCTGGCAGCACAATACGAGAGCTGGATTATTCCGCTGGCTATTGTTTTTGCGGTTCCGCTGGGTGTGTTCGGGGCTATCTCCGGGCAGTTCCTGCGTGGTCTGGATAACAACGTTTATGCCCAGATCGGTCTGATTATGCTGGTTGGTCTGGCGGCCAAGAATGCCATTTTAATCGTGGAATTTGCCAAGGCCAAGTATGAGCAGGGATCATCCCTTGTAGAGGCCGCAGTTGAGGCCGCCAAGATCCGTTTCCGGCCCATCCTGATGACTTCGTTTGCGTTCATCCTCGGTGTTGTGCCGCTGGTCATAGCACAGGGGGCAGGTTCGGCCAGCCGTCACGCGCTTGGTACTTCGGTGTTTTCGGGTATGATCGCGGCCACTGTTCTCGGGGTGCTCTTTGTACCGCTTTTTTATGTGATTCTGATGAAAATAAAGAGCGTGAAGGGCGGTGACGGGGGCTCTGATTCCGCAAAAGAGTAATTTGTTTTAAATAGCTAAAACTAAACCGCCCTGCTGGATCTTCAGCAGGGCGGTTTTTTTCTGTGGTTTACACTACGGGGTGTGACGCATGGAGGCGAAGCGCATCAAATTATTTGCTTAAGCCTGCAAGGTGCTGGGGCACGGCGTTTCACCCAGAGGTCGCTCGGAAGGAGATAGCGGAATTTCCACGTAAAAATTGGTGCCGTCATCCTTTGATGAATCGAACCAGACCCTTCCGCGAAGGTAGTTCTCGGTGAACATTTTTACGCTGTATGTGCCGAGGCCGCGGCCAGGTCCTTTGGTGGAGAAAGATCGTTTGAATATCTGGTGGGCCACGGTCATGGGAATGGTGCCCTGATTGGAGATTGTGAAAAGGGCTCTGTTGTTTTCTTCGCGGGCTTCCACAGACACGGTGCCGTTTTCCGGTGAGGCTTCAAAGGCGTTTTTGACCAGATTTTCAAGAATGCGGTAGAGAATGCGTTTGTCAGTAGTCAGCTTGAACTCATTTATTTTTGAGTTGATGCTGATGTTTTTTTCTTTTGCCAGTTGGCTGTTCTCGTAAAAAGCACAGATGGATTCAATAAATGAAACGACTGCCACTGGTTCATCATCGGTTTCGAGCTGCTTGGCTTCCGCGGATATGAACAAGCGGTGGGCATTGATTTCATTAGCCATGTAATGGGCGCGTTCTACGATCATTCCGGCCAGTTCCTGCTGTTCTTTTTTTATGGCGTCAATTTTAATCAAAGTCCCGGCATTGGCGATTCCGTTTACCGCATTGAGCAGGTCGTGCAGGAATACCCGTTCCATCATTTCCTTGTGTTTGCTGTCGGAAATGTCCGTCAGATGGATTATATAATACTCATCACCTTTGATCTTTATAGGCGAACTGTTGACCATGAATGTGTAAGCTTTTATTTTGCCGTCCACATTGGCCAGCAGCATGCATTCCTCTTCGCTTTTTTGTCCGGACATGGCAGTCTGGATAGCCCTTAATGCTCCACACTGGACGCAGGGGGTGGCGTCACCGCACCAGTTGCTCCTTGTGTTGCAGCAGCGGAGCAGTTCCCCGGGACGGCGGCCCAGAATCATATTTTCCCGTTTTTCTCCCACAGCTTTGGCCAGAGACTGGTTGTAGAAGATGATCCGTCTGTCCTTGTTTAAAATAAAGGCGGGGTTCGGAACGGTATCAATTAATTCCGGAGCAAGTTCGGCTTTTATATGATCGTGCTGGTCCAGAATATCCGGACTGCACGGATTGTCGTCATTTCCCGGAGTGTCTGGGTAGTATGTTGTTTCGCTCATGCAAGATCTCTGATGTTCTGATTAATGGCCTTTATAAAAAAGCAGGGAGTTACCTTGTCCTTCCATGTGAAGCATGCCGTTTCTTTCCTGCATTGTCTCGACTCTGTCCAGAGCCTGCATGAATTTGAATTCCTGCAGGTTCATGCCTTTGGAGCAGCTTTTGCGTGTAGTGGCCAGAGGCCCGGTCCTGAATATTCCATTGTTGTAGGAGTAATTCCCGCGAAAGCTGTTGCAGCCTCCTGAACCGTATATTTTACCGTTACTGTCCAGTCGCATCCAGATGTGGGCAAATCCCTGCACGGGTTTGCCGTCAATGTCTTCAGCGATCCATTTGGTTTCAGTTGGATTTTCGTAGGTGGGATAATTGGTCTGCTTGGGTGCGCAACCGGCCGCGAAAAGGATTGCACAGGCTGTCAGGGCCAGCAGTGAATATTGTTTCAGGGTGCTGAATTTCATAAATTAATCCTCCGTCAGGACAGTATACTTACATACTGCTCTTTTTGATAGGGAAATGTTAGTGAAATCAGCTGAAATTTTTAGAGGCCGCAGAGCATGTAGCCGAGGATGAGTCCGCACTTGTCGGTGCAGGAAGGGTAGAATTGTTTGTGGGCGCGTGTTGCGGAACGGTTTTCCCGGCCATAGTAGAATTCGGCAATACCCAGCGGGGTGTAGCCGTTGCGGGCGGCGAAATTGAGCAGTTTGGGTGCGCAGCAGTCTCCGGTTCCGGTGGGGATGCCTCTTTGCCCGTGTATTATTTCAGGCATGGGCAGTTTTTCTGCTCGGAAGTTGTGCATGGTGTAGATGGCGTGGATTTTACGCATCAAACCCTGAGACATTTTTTTTCGGCGGGACCCGAGTTCAGCATGGCCGGGGGAACCGGGCACGTGTTTTTCCATTTCCCGGCCGATTCTTTTTATTTCCCTTTCCGTTGTTTCGGTAAGGGACTGGAATTCCTGCGGGTCGATGATCGGCGCTGTCCAGCCGGGGATCTCCCAATGTCCGTTGTACTGCCCGGAAAAAGCCTTGGCGGTTTTTTCGTTTTTGTCACGGTCCAGATAGGTCATGATTCCGAACATCTGGCCCCGTGCTTTGCCGAAGAGGTAGTTAGTGGAAAATTCAGGGTCGGCCTGATCGGTCGGAACGTCAAAATCAGCACGTCCGCATGCGTCCAGCTTGTCCATCAATTCGTGGCAGTGCTGCACGGCTTTACCGGGGCCGAGGGTATGGACGGTGTTACAACGGGCGCAGAAGCCGGAGCAGGAGGTGTTATGGGGAAATATTTCCGTGCCATGCATGGTGAACGCTCACTGATGATTATAAAAACGGGGATATGCCTTGGCACACCCCCGTTTGAATTTTTATATCCAGAACCTGCGGCCCTGTTTACTGGCTGACGGAAAACCTGTTTTTACTGGGAAATAGGTCCGTTAAAATTTATTGAGACAATGCCGTATTCGATCTTGCCTTTGGGGGCGTTGACCACTACTTCGTCGCCTTCCTCTTTGCCGAGCAGGGCTTTACCCACCGGGGATTCAATGGAGATGATTCCTTTTTTGAAATCGCTCTCGTCCGGTCCCATGATGGTGTATTTTTTTTCATCGCCGGTCTCAATATCTTCCAGTTCGACAGTTGCGCCGAAAGTGATTTTCGGTCCGCCGAGGGTGGTCATGTCCACCACATTAAACTGGGGGATACGGGATTCGATGTAGTTGATCTTGGCTTCAAGCATTCCCTGTCTTTCACGGGCTGCGTGGTAACCGCCGTTTTCTTTCAGGTCGCCTTCTTCGCGGGCTTCCGCAATGGCCTTGATTACCTCAGGGCGTTCTTTTTTCAGAGCTGCGAGCTCTTCTTTGATTTTTGCAAATCCTTCTTTTGAAATGGGTATATTGCTCATTCCATAAACCTCAAAATATTTCCGTCGTTGTCAATAAAAATGCAGCCACTGCCGATAAGTCATTAACGGAAGTGAAGCTGCTTCGGGTTCAGGTTGCGTGGCAACCGTTCATTTGCTGAAAGTCCTGCGTAGAACATCCTATGGAGTAGGTCAAGCAGCTTTTGGTAATAGATAAAGGGTTTTTCTTTTTTTATAATATTAATAGGTCTTTGCTTCTGAAAAAAATTTTTTAAAGGGACACGCATGGCATTTTTGAGTATAATTTCATGATTATAATTGTATGGTCAATGAATCGGTTTTAGTAAATATTATGTTTTTGCTAAAGTTTAATTTTTATAGAAATTTAGCGATAAAGTTTTATTTCCGGGTAAAATATTGCGGATAGCTTAATTTTTGAGGGGTTTTCAGGTGGCTGACGAAGTCAGGGTTATAAAGAAAAAGGATGTAAAGCCGGGTATGTATGTGCGTACATACGGCACCGGATCTTTTAGCGATCCTCATGTGGAGGTTGGAAGAGTTATCGAGTCGCTGGATGATATTGCCAAATATCTCCCCGACGACACCGAACGGGTGGAAATTCTGACCGGTAAGTCCCTGCCAGCGATGGATCCTTCAGGAAATAAAAAGGCGAAAAATGCCGAAGAGGCCGCACGTAATCTTGCTGACGCTCTGCCGGAAGCCCGCCGGGTGCATGAAGAAGCCCTCGACTATGCCCATAAGTTTATAGAAGACGTGCGCAAGGGTAAGACTGTTGAGGTCGAAGAAGCTGCTCCCATTGTTGGGGAGGTGATTGACAGTCTGACCACAAACGAGCCTGCAGCCCTCACTCTGGCCTTTCTGAAAAGATATGACGAGTATACCTACACCCACAGTATTAACGTAAACCTCTATTCCCTGTTGCTGGGCAAGGCACTCGGTCTTACGCGTGAAGAACTGGAGATGCTCGGTATTGCCGCTCTTTTTCATGATGTGGGCAAGGGGCGCATTCCCAACAAGGTGCTTAATAAGCCCGGCAAGCTTACTGATGCTGAATACGGTATTATGAAGACCCATTCCCAAAAGGGACTTGAGGTTCTCCGTGATGTTGAGGGTCTTGATCAGGCTGTGCTGCGTGGTGTTGTTGAACATCATGAACGTTATGACGGCAACGGGTATCCAAGCGGGGTCAAGGGGGAGAATATCCATCCTTTCGGGCGGATTATCGCTATCAGCGACGTCTATGATGCCCTGACCAGTGTGCGGGTTTATAAAAAAGCGGTAACCCCGGCCAAGACCCTTAGCCAGATGTACAAGTGGAAAGGCACGGATTTCGATCCTGCCTATCTCAATCGTTTTATCAGGGTTATGGGTATTTACCCTCCGGGTACCATGGTCCAGCTGGACGATCTGCGTTTCGGTATTGTGTTGGAGACCAATGAGTCCAAACCGCGTCATCCGAAGGTCAAGGTCCTGTTTAACGACAAAATGCAGCCTGTGGTTTCCGAGTGTGTCGATCTGGCCACCTATAAGAAAAACGGTCAGGGTGTTATGGTTATGCGCCAGCCTGATCCCAGTTCTCTGGGTGTTGATATGCAGCAGCTTTCCCGTTTTCTGGTTTAAGATAAATTAAATTTCGAGTTTATAGGCCGGAATCAGTTTTTCTGATTCCGGCTTTTTTTTATGTTATATTTTAGTGGCTAATAAGTTTTTTGGGACAAAAGTGAACTTTTGTTCGGTTTTTCTTCTTGACCAAAAGTGAACTTTAGTTCATTTTACAAAAAACATGGAGGAAAACTGTTATGCCTAAAACAGAACAAAACAATGGTGGAATGCATGTCTGCCCGTGGTGAGTGGCTTATACTTTTGATAATAAATTGCGCCGCATGATTGATCCGGCTGATAAGGCTCTTGAAAAATGGGTCCGTCCGGGCATGAAGGTCTTGGATTTCGGCTGCGGACTGGGTCACTATTCAATAGGTGCGGCCCGTCTCGTTGGGGAGAGCGGTGAAGTTGTAGCGGTTGACCTGCAGAAGAAAATGCTTGAAATTGCCATTAAAAGAGCTGCAAAGGCCGGGCTGGCCGGTAGGATTGCCTTTCACCAGTGCCGTCATGACGGGATCGGCTATCCGGGAAAGGTTGATTTTGTGGTTGCAGGAAATGTTATCCATGAAACGCCGGACTATCGCAAAGCCTTGCAGGATATATACGATGTACTGCTGCCGGGCGGAGGTTTTCTCTTTACTGAACCGCGTCATCATGTAAGGGCTGGATTTTTCGATGAAGAGTTGAAAGCTGCAATTGAAATTGGTTTTGCTGTTGAGCAGCTGCCGACTTCATTTATGGCCCGCAAGGCTTATCTGAGTAAGTAAGTTTTTAAGAAAAGTTTCGACTAAGCCCCGGTAAAAGTTTTTGGGATTCTTAAACCCTTTTTTCAAAAAGGGTTTAAGCCGCCGGAGGCGAAATCAAATAATAAGAGCGTGAAGCGCAACCACTTTTTAAGGATTCTTATGATTCGTAAGCATGGAAACTTCGAGCCGGTGCAGGAGCGAGCCGATGTTACCAGGAATGATATTTTGGAGGGGGCCCTGCGCGTATTTTCTGAAAAGGGATACGCGCGGGCCAACACCAAAAATATCGCAGCCGCAGCCGGAGTCTCCACCGGGTCGGTCTACCGCTACTTCAAGAATAAAAAGGTGATCTTCATTGAAGTGATCAACATGCTTCAGGCCCGAATGAGCTTTGATATTTTCGCCAAGGCCCGGGCCAGCCTTGAAGAGGGAAAGTCGTTCCGGGAGTCCATGCGCATGGTGGGTGTGTATTCTGTTGAATCTCATCGCAGCAACCGGATGTTTTTTCGTGAAGTGATGGCCCTTGAAGCTACGGACGAAGAAATCTCGGCCATCGGCAGGGAGAGGGACCGCAGGATCAGGGGGAAGCTGCTGGAGTTTTTGCAGGAACAGAAGGAGCATCTCAAAGTGGATGACCTTGAGGCTGCGGCGGAGTTGGTTCATCTTGTGGTGGAAGAGGTTTCCCATCATGCCGTTATTTTTGATTCCGACGCAGGGGAAGACCGTCTGGTCTACCAGATGGTTATGATGCTTGAGAGTTATCTGCTTGGCCCGTAGCTGCCGTCTTTAAATTACAAATTCCATTTCCTCGAAAATCCGTTTTTCATCGTAGAGTCCGGGGTATCTGGCGGATATCCCGGCCATTATTGCGAAATACGCATCCCAGCCCAGAACCTGCGCCTCTTTCTTTTTGTTTACGAAAATTTTGAACGTGGTCCCTTTGGGGCATTTGGTCATGTTCAGCTCCAGCACTCCGGCTTTGCCGCTTTCCAGCCAGACCGCCGACCAGGCAGTGCGGTCTCCTTCCGTTTTTTTGTACTTCTCAAAGTAGGCTTCAAAGATTCTTTCCATGTCCGCACGATCCATCTGTATGCTCCTTTATATATAGATTGCGTTTTGAGTATAACTATTTTGTCTGAAATTGAGCAAGCGGCATGCTTTGATAAGGGGGCGGTTTGTTTGTTCGGTCAGATGGGGGGGAAGGTGTTGCTTGAGACTACATATTTGTAGGTGGAGACGAATCTGTTCGGTGTGTTTTGTCAAAAATGTAATTTTTGCCCTTTTGGGTGGCCTGCTGAAATTGGTTCAAGCTGGTGCTTTTTCAGGCTGCTATCCACACGCTTGATTTATGGCTGCATAATTACGCATTCAATAACTATGAAAAGGCCGTCTTTAGTGTCGATTATCAATTTTAGCCAAAAAGGGAACTGTGATTGTGTGCGAATTGTCACTTTGGTGTAATTGTCGGTCGGTGTAATTGTTTTGAGTTTAAAAAGATAAAAATATCAGTGTTTTGTGCTTGAGCGGTGCTGGGTGTTTTTGTCATGTTCAGTCGTGTTTTGAGCTGTAAATGTTCCGTGTGGGGTGTTGGTATGTCCCTTTTTGGCAATTAAAAACTTCATTTTCGTATTTTTGTTTGCCAAAATTGTTTTTTTCTGACATTGTCAAATCTCCAAATCGCTCTAGTCGTCAAAAAATGATCTTTTTTATCCTGATTTCGATTCAATTTCAGATTCCTGAAAAAACTATTGTGCCAATTTTGAGAGGTGGAAAAGCTCAAAATGTTATAAAGAACCGGGCACAAATTACTTAATTCGAAATAGTAACAGATTAGAGCCGTACCGGCTGATACATTTTTCTAAAAACATGTCAGCGGCCCCACCGGAAAGAACCTCCTGAACTACGGAACTATCCGGATCAATAATAACCTGCCGGGCTGCTGCACCTGTTGAACCCTAAAAATCATGGAGTGAGCTGACAATATGTGCCGTTTATTTGCGCTTACAAGTCGCGATCCGATTTCACCCATGCTGGCCATCAATGCCCTCAATACAATGAAAGAAGGTCATGACGGCTCCGGCGTTGGTCTCTGTCTCAGGGGACTGGGCGGTCGTTTTGAAGAAGAACTGCAGGGCTGTCCCATCCTTTCCGGAATTTTTACTGAAGCCGGTCTGCGCAGACTGGAACAGTACGCCATGGACCACGGTTTCAAATCCCAGTACAGCATTCTGTACACCCCGGAAACCGAACCTCCGGAAGGCACTCCCGTCCGCGGGACATACGCTGCTATCGCATACAAGGTTCCCAGAGGCTGGAAAGACCTTACTCCGGCTCAGCAGGGAAAGAAGCTGGTTGAAATGCGCCTTGAGCTGCGCAAGATGGGCGAAGAGGACGGAGACATCATGGTCTTCTCTTTCTGGCCCGACACCATCGTTGTAAAGGAAGTCGGTGATCCCCTTGAGATCGGCGAATGGCTCCAGCTCGGTGCCAACCGTAACCTGTATGCCCGCCGCATTCTCGCGCAGGGCCGCCAGAACACCAACTACGCCATCAACCTTTACGCCTGCCACCCCTTCTTTATAGAAGGCGTCGCTTCCATGACCAACGGCGAGAACACCGCATTTATTCCCATTAAAGAATACCTGCAGTCCAGAGACGTTACCGGCTATCAGGGCTATCAGTCCGACTCCGAGGTCTTCACTCACATCGCTCATTACACCACCAAGCGTCTGGGACTGGATATCCGTGCCTATAAGCATATCATCACCCCGCTTATGGATCATGAAATGGCCGACCATCCGGACCGCGAATTCCTCGCGACCCTGAAGCGTTCCTGCCGCAAGATGATTATCGACGGCCCCAACTGTGTTATTGGAACCCTTGATGACGGTTCCATGTTCATGGTTCAGGACCGCAAGAAGCTTCGTCCCGGCATTGTGGGCGGTAAAGACGGCATCTACGCCTTCTCTTCCGAAGTCTGCGGTATCGACGCTGTCATTCCCGACCGCGACAGATCAAAAGACTTCCAGCCCATGCACCTCGATACAGTAATCGTCGGACCCGACTGCAAGGAGATAGAGACATGCTCACAGAAAGACCAATTACCCCGTCAACTTTAGGCGTTAAAGACCTGAACTGGCAGATCGAGTGGGACAAGAATCTCTGTACCCAGTGCGGTCGCTGCACCTCTGTCTGTCCGGTCAACGCTATTGAACTCGGCGTATTCCGCAAGCGCGAGATCAAAACTCCCGCCAGCCTGATGAAAAAGGCCGAGAACGAATACACAGTATTTTACGGCATCCGCCAGAAGACCGACCCGGCTTACGCCTGTATCGGCTGCTCCATGTGCAACATGGTTTGCCCCAACAACGCCATCGGTCCCAAGCGTGAAGAAGGTTCCACAACCCAGAAATTCCACAATGACCGCGGCGGTAACCCCCGCACCCGTGGTGGACGCCGCAACTCCGGTGAATCCCTGCTGGATCAGATCAAGTTCATGCGTATCTCCATGCTCACCGACCCCGCGCTGGACGCAGGTCGCCATGAGTTCCGTTTGAACACCCTGCTCGGTCGCGTGCAGTCTCCCGAAGAAAGCCTGAAGACTTATTCCGAACACGGCTGGAAGCCCCCCGTTCGTGAAATCTACCCGCTGGTTATCGGCGGCATGTCCTTCGGGGCCATGTCTCCCAACATGTGGGAAGGTCTGCAGATGGGTGTTGCTTACCTGAACGAAGAGCTGAACATGCCTGTGCGTATTTCCACAGGTGAGGGCGGTTGTCCTCCCAGGCTGCTCCGTTCCCGTTTCCTCAAATATGTAATTCTCCAGATCGCATCCGGTTATTTCGGCTGGGATGAAATCATCCATGCCATTCCGGAAATGAAGGTCGATCCCTGCGCCATCGAGATCAAATACGGTCAGGGCGCAAAGCCCGGTGATGGCGGACTGCTCATGTGGTACAAGGTTAACAAGCTCATCGCCGCAATCCGCGGTGTTCCGGAGCGGGTCAGCCTGCCCAGCCCCCCAACCCACCAGACCCAGTATTCCATTGAGGAATCCGTAGCCAAGATGATCCAGTCCATGAGTATGGCCTGGGGATTCAGGGTCCCGGTTTACCCGAAGATTTCCGCCTCATCCACTTCTCTGGCGGTTCTCAACAACCTGACCCGTAACCCTTATGCCGCAGGCCTTGCCATCGACGGTGAAGACGGCGGTACCGGGGCGGCATACAACGTCTCCATGAACCACATGGGACACCCCATCGCCAGTAACCTGCGCGATTGTTACAACGCACTGGTTGTTACCGGTAAGCAGAACGAACTGCCCCTCATCGCGGGCGGCGGTATCGGTAAATCCGGCAACCTCGCGGCCAACGCTGCGGCACTGATTATGCTCGGCGCAAGTGCCGTTCAGGTCGGTAAATACGTCATGCAGGCCGGAGCAGGCTGTCTCGGTTCCGAAAAAGACCGCTGCAACGTCTGTAACATCGGCGTATGTCCCAAGGGTATCACCTCTCAGGATCCCAGACTTTACCGTCGCCTTGACCCTGAAAAAGTAGCCGAAAGGGTTGTTGACTTCTATCTGAGCTTTGACACTGAAATCAAAAAGATTATCGCCCCTCTGGGCCGCTCCACATCACTGCCCATCGGCATGTCGGACGCGCTTGGTATCAGTGACCGTGATGCTGCTGACAGACTCGGCATCAAGTACGTGGTTTAACTAGCAGCTCACGATTTACGGAGATTGAAAAATGGCAACAGAAAAAATATGCATCAGCGGTCTTGAAGAAGGTGCCCGTATTGAATCCCGCATCCTTGAGGAGCGGATTCAGAAAGCGGTTGCCGATGGAGCCCGCAAGCTTGAAATAGACGCCATGGGCCAGCACGGCATTGGCGGACGGCTTTGGATTTCCAAGGAAGAACCCATCGAGATCGACGTTATCGGTACTTCCGGTCAGCGTCTCGGTTCCAAGGGCTTCCCCGGTACTGTAATCAACGTCCACGGTTCGGCTTCCGATGACGTGGGCTGGCTTAACGCCGGTGCGGAAATCATCGTCCACGGCAATGCTTCCAACGGCGCATGTAACGCCATGGCGCAGGGTAAGGTTATCGTTAACGGCGATATCGGTGCCCGCGGCATGACCATGACCAAAACCAACCCTCGCTTTGATGAACCGGAGCTCTGGATTCTCGGCGGAGTTGGTGACTATTTTGCAGAATTCATGGCTGGCGGTACCGCTGTAGTCTGTGGTTACGAAGCCCAGAATCCTGAGAACGTTCTCGCTTTCCGTCCCTGTGTCGGAATGGTTGGCGGTCGTATTTTCGTACGCGGACCCCACGGCGAATTCTCCACAGCAGACGCCATCCTCGAACCCATCACCGATGCGGATTGGGAATGGCTGACCACTAATCTTAAAGAGAACCTCGCCAAGATTGGCCGTGAAGAAGTTTATGATTCCCTGACCGAGCGCAAGGAATGGCAGCTTATCCGCGCCAAGTCTCCCTTTGAGAAGACCGGGCGTAAGCGTCGTTCCATGTCCGAATTCCGTTCCGATGTCTGGGACGGCGAACTCGGACAGGGCGGTCTTATCGGCGACCTGACCGACCTTGACCGTTCCCCCATTCCGCTGATCACCCACGGTGAGCTGCGCAGATTCGTTCCGGTCTGGGAAAACCGTAAATATCAGGCTCCCTGCCAGTCTGCATGTCCCACCGGCATGCCGGTACAGAAACGCTGGCAGCTGGTCCGTGACGGTCTTGTCGACGAAGCCGTGGACCTCGCCCTTGCATATACTCCTTTTCCCGCAACAGTCTGCGGTTACCTCTGTCCCAACCTCTGTATGGAAGGTTGTACCCGCGGCGTGAAAGACATGCTCTCCGTGGACATCACCAAGCTGGGCCGCGACGGCGTGAACAGCCCCGCACCTGAACTGCCGCCCCTTTCCGGTAAGAAAGTAGCGGTTATCGGCGGCGGTCCCGCAGGTATTTCCGTTGCATGGCAGATTCGTCGCAAGGGCCATGAAGCCGTGGTCTACGACATGTCCGACAAGCTCGGCGGTAAGATCACCTCCGCCATTCCTTCCAGCCGTATTCCCAAGGAAGTGTTGGATGCTGAGCTTGAGCGTGTTGCCAAGGTTATCCCCCACGTACACATGCAGAAGAAGCTTACTGCCGATGATTTCGCCGAACTGCGCCAGAACAACGACGCTGTCGTGCTGGCCATCGGTGCCCAGAAGCCGCGCATCATTCCCATCCCCGGCCATGAGCGCATCACCCCGGCCCTTGATTTCCTCAAGGATGCCATGAAGGGCAAGGCTGAAGTGGGTGAGAAAGTGGTCATCATCGGTGCGGGTAACGTCGGTTGTGACGTTGCCACTGAATGTTCCCGTCTCGGCGCAAAAGATATTCTGCTTATCGATATTCAGAAGCCTGCCGCGTTCGGTAAGGAGCGTGAAGAGGCCGAACATGTCGGTGCCAAGTTCCGCTACCCCTGCTTCACTCAGGAAGTTACCGAGGAAGGCGTGGTGCTCAAGTCCGGCGAAGTTCTTCCGGCTGACACTGTGATCATGTCCATCGGTGATACTCCGGATATCGAGTTCCTGCCCGACACCATCGCGCTTGATCGCGGTCACATCGTGGTTAACGAAGATTACCAGACCACCGAACCCGGTGTTTACGCCATCGGTGACGCTGTGCGTCCCGGTCTGCTGACCCACGCCATCGGCCATGGTCGTGAAACCGCCGAGACCCTCGATGAAATCTTCTGCGGTAAGCGTCCGCATGCAGAACCTAAAGACGTCATCGACTACAAGCGCATGACCCTTGAATACTTTGATCCGCGCATCACCCACTTCAAGGATGTTCAGGAATGTGCGCAGGAATGTTCTTCCTGCGGTTCCTGCCGTGATTGCGGTCTTTGCGAAACCGTCTGCCCGCAGGCGGCCATCTCCCGCAAGGCCGGAGAAGGCAAGGATTTCGAAATGGCCTGTGATTCCGATAAATGCATCGGCTGCGGCTTCTGCGCCAATGTCTGTCCCTGCGGTATCTGGAATTTAATTGAAAACAGCCCTCTGGGTTAACTATACAGTCTTAAAGAATAGGTGAGCCGGGCGGTCCGGTGAACCTGTATGGATTCTAAAGATGAAAGCCCTGCTGATTTGGTTCAGCAGGGCTTTTATTCATGGTGCCTCCGGCGGCTCTCCGAGGGCCAAAGAAACTTTTGGGAAAAGTTTCTCTGGACTCTTCAAAACTTTTTATTAGGGCTTCGCCGTTTGTGTTTACGAAGAATGGCTTATGAAGTTAGATGCGAAGCAAACTAAAAGGTTTTGAAAGGGATGGGGCCTGGGGAGGCATTCTTATCTAAAACAAAGGCTCGATTTCAAATTCCATTTTCTCTTTTGTCTTGGGATGCTCGAAACATAAATACCCGGCATGCAGCTTGAGCTGTCCGGGGGCTGTGCCGGAACCGTAAAGCCTGTCTCCCACGATGGGGCAGCCCAGCCCCTGCGGATGTGCTGAATGTACTCTTAATTGATGGGTGCGCCCGGTATGAGGGGTGAATTCCACGCGGGTCTTGCCATTCTCAATACCCAGCTTGCGCCAGTGGGTGATACCCAGCTTGCCGTGGATGGGATCGTAGACCTGATATGGACGGTTGTAGGGATCAAGGCGGAAAGCCATCTCAATGACTCCGCTGTCTTCCTTGACGATACCGTCCAGCAGGGCGATGTAACGTTTTTTTACCTGCCTTTTCTGAAACTGTTCCACCAGTTCGCGCACAGCCCGTGCAGTCAGCCCCAGCACCAGCAGGCCGGAGGTATCCATATCCAACCGATGTACAGTGGGAAACTTGCGGCATTCCGGGAACATCTTCTGCACCCTTGTGACCACGCAATCCTGATTCTCCGGTCCACGTCCGGGCACGGAAAGAAGTCCGCTCGGTTTGTTGACCACCACGATTTTGCGGTCCGCATAGACTATATCGAGTAATTTTTCGTCGCTCATGGCTACTTAATCCTTTTTTTGGTCCGAAAATGCAACTATCAATTTTTCTGATAAGTTTAATCAGGAATGTTTTGTCGTAATGGATTGGTGAAGGGAAGCACTTAATTGCATGTTTCTGAGTTGTAACACTGATTCTAGGTCTGAATTGAGGTTGTATAGTCTTGCTTGCTTGGAAATGGCCGTAATAACAGGGCTTGCGGCTTGGGCGGTAAAATTGTCGGAATTCTTTCTGTTTGAGGTATGAAAAACAGGGCTGTTGAACCCGGATTCAGTGCCGTTTGAATGCTAATTCTAGGTAGCACGAAAGGTGAATTGTTATCCATATGTCAAAAAAATGGTTGTGAAAAAAATATCTATAAGCAATATGAGGGGTTAAGGGGTGTTTTGTACAAAATTTCACAAACGGCTTATTTTTTTGATTGCATAATCAAACAGAGGGGTCTATTACTTGATCAACGGATCAAGAACAGGTCCTCTTAGAAAAAATGGCCGCACAAAAGTTCGGACGTTTTCATAAAGGTTAAAAAATAATTTTCATAAATAAGGTTTCAAATCTTTAACTTCCACCTGCGGGTGGGACGGGTAATAAGAGATGAAAAAAATGAGCGTACTTTTTCTTTTACTTCTGGTGATCGTGGCTGCTGCAGCAACTTCCGAAACTCTGGATTTCAAATCCAAGGACGTAACCACCGTTGCTGAAGCGCGTGTATCCGGTGCTGACACCAAAGCAGTTGTAAAGGGTCACATCGTAAGAAAGATCAACGACAATAAATACGTATTTCAGGACAAGACCGGTGAGATCATCATCGACCTCAGCCCGAAAGCGGGATCCCTCCCCGTTGACGCTAACGCTGAGGTAGAGATTGAAGGCAGGGTCGAGCAGGACCTCGTCTTCGCCGGAATCGAAGCCCAGAAAATATCCGTTATCAACTAAACGGACCTCACAGGAATAATTATTCCTAACCAGAAAGGTCGCTAATCCGACTCTCTTGAATCTGAATTGTCAGCAGTTTTCAAAGCCGCGTCCGAGGACGCGGCCTTTCTGTTTTTTAGGCCCCGGAATTGAGTTTGCGCTCGGTTCCGGGGTTTTACTATTTAACTAAAATACGGATTGCAGAGTTCGTTGATGGTGCTGATAATCTTGTCTTTTGAGATAGGTTTGGTCAGGAATGAATCGCAACCTGCTTCAAGGATTTTTTCTTTGGCTTCAGTCAGGGCGTGGGCGGTCAGGGCTACGATAATGCTCGGTTTTATTTCAGTCTGGGCTTCCCATGATCTAATTTTGCGAGTGCATTCATAGCCGTCCATGACCGGCATTTCAATATCCATGAAGACAAGGTCGAAGTGATTGCTGCGGGCCTGCTCCAAGCCTTCTTCTCCGTTGTGGGCTATTTTCAGGTTGTGGGGCAGATCTTTGAAAAAAAGCTGGATCAGCATGCAGTTGGCCTTATTGTCTTCCACCAGAAGAATATCAAGGGGGCGGATTCGTCCGCTGGGCTGGGACGGGGCCGGATGCAGTTCCGGTTTTTTGCTAAGTGCTTTTTGGGATGCGTTTTCAAGGGAGTGCATGTCAATGGGAGCCAGCAGGACACTGCCGTTGAACTTCTCAATGTAATCCTGTCCCACAGTGGTGATGAGGACGATCTTTTCTTCATCAATATCCATGGAACGCAGTTCATTGAGGGTCTTCTGACGTTTCCAGCCATGGATTCCTCCCCGGACAATGATCAGGTCATAGGGCGAGTTGGATTTGATGCTGTTTTCAATGAAGCTGCGCCCTTCTTCCATGTTCTGGGCTTTACTGATCCGCTTGGTTCTTGTGCTCATGCGGATTGCCAGTGCCTGCCGGGAATAATCCTGATCATTGACAATAAGAACGGATTTGCCGCGCAGGGGAGAGCTTTCCACAGAGCTGCGCGGGTCTTTCTCAAGGGGCAGTTCCAGATGGACGGTGGTGCCGAATCCTTTGCGGCTTTCGATCCATATTTTCCCGCCCATGGCTTCACAGAGTGATTTGCAGATGGAAAGGCCCAGACCGGTGCCGCCGTATTTACGGGTGGTGGAAGAGTCGGCCTGAGTGAAGCGGTCGAAAATCGAATCAAGTTTATCTTTATCAATACCGATACCGCTGTCCTTGACCGCGAAATGGATATTCAGGCTGTTGCCGCTCTCTCCGTTGCTCGTTTGTGTGAGTGCTGTTTCCACAACAACAAAACCCCGCTCGGTGAATTTGATGGCGTTACCGATGAGGTTTACGAAAATCTGCTGCAATCTTGTGGGGTCGCCCAGCAGGTGTTCAGGTACATCCCGGTTTATGTTGTAGGCCAGTTCCAGTCCTTTTCCATGCCCGGCATGGGCTGTGACTTTGAACGCCTTGCCGATGAGCCGGTCCAGATTGAGATCTTTTTTCTCAAAGGGGATCTCCCCTGCTTCAATCTTGCTCAAGTCGAGGATTTCATTGATCAGGTGCAGCAGTGATTCTCCGGATTCCTGAAGGATTTCCACAAACCTTTTCTGCTCGTCATCAAGATTGGAGTCCCCGAGGATTTCGGCCATGCCCAGAATAGCGTTCATGGGCGTCCTGATTTCATGGCTCATGGCGGCCAGAAACTGGGATTTTGCCAGAGTTCCCTTGGCGGCTTCCACGGCCATGGCTTCTGATTTGGCAATAGCCTTGACCAGTTTCCGGTTGGCGGTTTCCAGTTCGTGGGTCCGTTCCTGTACGTTTACTTCAAGATTTTTGTACAGGCTTTCCAGATTGCGGCTCATATGGTTGAAATTCAAGGCCAGAATTCCGATTTCATCCATGCGCGAGCCCACGTCAACAGTAACGAATTTACGGCGGGCGATTTTTCTGGTGTTGTTGGCCAGTATGCGCAGCGGAGAGATGAGAATGCGCTGAAAAAAAGCATCAAGGGCGATGATGGTGCAGAGCATGCAGGCACTGAAAAGGAGTATCAGACTGTACGTGTTTTCCTGAATTTCCTTACGGACTTTATCCAGCCTCATGCCGATTTCAACGCGGCCGATATGTTCATTGCCGCTGATGATGGGCGTGGAGACGATGAGCACGTCATCTCCGTAGGAGGGCTTGTTTTTCGGAGTGTGGGATTTGGATACAATATTGCCCGATTGCAGGATGGGCGTGCCTTCACGGTTATATATTTCGCAGAAAGCGACCTGCTGGGACTGCTCAATGGAAAGGGCAAGGTCTTCAATAAGGAAGAAGCTGAATCGCGGCAGGTATTCAGCGCAGGAGCGGGCAGCCAGCGAGGCAATGCGGTTGCCGTGCTCATAGAGGCTGTCCTCAAGCATCCTTTTCTGGGAATCCACAATGTAGTACCCCAGTAAGAAAAAGAAGAGCAACAGGATCAGCCCGGTGCCTATGGATATTTTAAACCGTAAGCTATCTTTCATTACAGTGCGTAAACCATTCTCATTGAGTGTTCTGCCGTGTTTTGTTGTTTGCTATTGAGCATCTTCCCTGAATTCAAATTTTATTTCGCCGTTAATTATTTTTTTTCTGATATCTTCAACTTTCTCCAGAACTCCTGCAGGAATTTTATCGCGGGTATATTTCATTTCACTTAAGGATACACCGCCTTCTTTGATCCCGTAGCTGGTGGGGCCGGGAGTGAATTTGCCCTGCATGATTGCCTTTAATTCATTGTAGGCGGTGATATCCATTTTTTTTATCATGCTGGTCAGCACAAATCCTTTGGCCAGTGAATCCTGATCGGAATCAACACCGATTGCGTACTTACCGCTTCGTCTTGCGGCTTCGATTACTCCGTTTCCGGTCAGCCCGGCCACGGTGAAGATCACGTCAGCCCCGTCATTGTACTGGCCCATGGCCATATTGTAACCTTTGGCCGGGGCATTGAATCCGGAAAAGTCTCCCAAGGGGCTGACATAAGCAGTTTTTACTTCAATACCCGGCACAGCATATTTGGCTCCGGCAACATATCCCTGTTCAAACTCGCGAACCTGCGGAACCGGGGTTCCTCCTATGTAGCCGATTATTCCAGTCTTGCTGCACATGGCGGCCAAAGCTCCGGCCAGAAATGACCCTTCACCCTGTTTAAAGGAAACGGAGGAGACATTGTTCAGGCCATCAACCGGAACTTCACTGATGATAAATTTTTTGTCCGGGAATTTTGGGGCAGTTGTTTTTACCAGTTTAGCATGCTGGGCTCCGATCAAGATGAGGATGTCGGACTGATTGATCAGTTTGGTGAAATCTTCAATTGTGGACTCGCCGTCTTTTTCCGGTTCCATGACAATCAGTTTGAAATTGAATTCCTGCTGTGCCTTGCGGATTCCGCCATAGGACATGTCATTATAAGAAAGATCTCCAAGTCCGGAAGCACCGGTGACAAAGCCGACAACTGGTTGTTCTGCACAGGCGGTGCCTATAGTGAAAGAGAGGAATAGAATGACGGCAAGTAATTTTTTCATGGGTACCCCGGATTAATGAAAAGCTTGTTTCAAAAATAATATTTTGATTCTGCAATATTTAAATGAACTTACTATAAAAGTGTAATTTATTAAAGGTTCTTCGGGCAAGTTTGTGGGTGTGTATTTTTTGCAAAAAAAATCCCGGTAAGATTTTTCTTACCGGGATTTTTGCTTGAATTTTACGTAAGTAAGCGTTCAATTATTCTGGTTTGGTGCCAGTTTAAGAAACGGAATTCTATTCCATTCAATCTTGCCGCCGTATTGGGCCAGTGCCACTCCTGCAAAGATTACAGCCGAGGCCAGCAGCTGGACGGAGTTCAGGGTTTCGCCAAGCAGGAACCAGCCGAAAAATGCGGCAATGGCCGGAACAAGATTGATGAAGGCCGAGGCTTTGCCCGCCGGGAGTTTGCACATGCCTATATTGTAGAGCAGAAAGGCCCCGAGGGTGACAAATATTCCAAGGTATCCGGCCATGATGAGAATCTGAACCGGGGCTGCCCCCAGTCCGTCTCTGAAAAGCAGGTACAGTCCGGGCAGGAAGAAGATGCAGCCGGCCGCATTTTGTACTGTGGTCAGGGTCCATGCTCCGTAGTTGGCGGAGAGCCTTTTGACCAGCAGCATGTATCCGGCGGCACATCCCATGGCGATAAGTTCCAGCAGGTTGCCGAGAGCGGGGTTGCTGGCATTGCCGGAAGGATTACCGCTCAGGGTCAGGGCTGCTACCCCCAGCATGGACAGGGCCAGTCCGATCCATCCTGCAAGAGTTGTTTTTTCCTTGAAGAAGAATCCCGCGCCCACTGAAACCATCAGCGGCAACGAGGCGGATATAAGTCCGGCCTGCGTGGCTGTGGTATAAGTCAGGGCATATGATTCAAAAAGGAAATACAGGCAGGGCATGAACAGGGCCATGAATGCCAGAGCCAGTCGGTCTTTACCCTTTTTTACCGGCCCGGCCAGACGGCCCATGAAAGGGGTCAGGATAAGGGTGGCAAAGCCCACGCGCATCCACATGACCGCCCACGGGTTCAATGTTCCCACCAGATGTTTCATGGCCGCAAATGAACTGCCCCAGAGCAGCACGGCGGCGAGTATGGCAAGCACGGGAAGTATGTTTTTATTGGAATTGGTAGCGTTCATAAATTTCTCCTTAATGAGAAAGCTACCTGCTGATTGAATTGCGGTCTTGGAAAATATTGCTGCGGGACTAAATATTCGTATACTGCGAGGGAGTCGCGCCCGTGTAGCGGCGGAAGGTATTGGTGAAGTGGCTCTGATCTGAAAAACCGCTTTGCAGAGCTGTTTCGGCAAAGGGCAAGCCGGATCGGAGCAGCCGCTTAGCGTGTTCAATGCGCAGTTGCAGATGGTAGCTGTGGGGCGGAAGCCCTGTAGTTTTCCTGAATACACGCAGCAGGTGGTAGCGGGAAAGTCCGGTGGCCTGAGCCAGTTCTTCCAGGGCTACCTTTTCAGAAAGATTTTCATGCAGATATTCGCGGGCTTTTTTTACCGCTCCGGGTTCTGCTGTTTTGGGCACTTTGGACTGTGTTTCACAGTGGCGGGTCAAAAGGGCTGCTGCGGCACGGGCAAGGGCGGTATCAATGGCCAGCCTGCTTTTGACCCCGGATGCTGCGTAGTTCAGGTCGGTCAGGGTGGAGCTGGTCAGCTTATCTTCAGTTACCACGGAGTTGAATTCCGGCAGGCCGTCTTTTTCGTTCAGATCGCGCAGGGCCTTTTCAAACAACCGGTTGTCAAAGCTGAAGACCCGGTAGGTGATGCGGGTATCGGAATCGGTTATGACTCCGGAATGAACGAGGCCGGGGTTGAAAAGGGCAATTTCCCCGCCACGCACAAAAGAGCTTCCCGAACCGGGCTGACGGCAATAGCAGCCGCCTGCCTCCATTACGCCGACAGAGTGGAATCCGTGGGTGTGGTTGGGGAAGGAGTGGTTGGAATTGATGACTTCCTGTATTTCAAGGCCCTCTATTGCAGCGGGCCGCAGGTATCTGATTGTCCCTTTATTCATATGTGTCACCGTGTATCCGGAAGTTTTGCATAAACATCCGTGGAACACAAGTTAGCGGGTGGTTACTCGACAGTCTTGTAAAATATTGCTCTCAGGTATTACTTGCGTGGAAAATACATTTTGTTTCTAATTGGTGCATATAAGTTAAGAGGTATTCAAAGTGGGCAGGACTGTTTTTACTGAAAAAGTTATCGAAGTAATCAAGGCTATTCCCGA
This sequence comes from Desulfovibrio sp. JC010, assembly GCF_010470675.1. Taxonomy (NCBI): domain Bacteria; kingdom Pseudomonadati; phylum Thermodesulfobacteriota; class Desulfovibrionia; order Desulfovibrionales; family Desulfovibrionaceae; genus Desulfovibrio; species Desulfovibrio sp. JC010. Next base: position 18,843 of record NZ_VOIQ01000010.1, on the reverse strand, counting down.
GGGGAAAATATGTTCTTACGGCAAAGTTGCCGCCATGGCCGGCAATTCCCGCGGGGCGCGGCAGGTTGTGCGTATTCTCCACACCTCTTCGCAAAAAGAAGGTTTGCCGTGGCAGCGGGTGGTCAATCGTGAGGGATGCATATCTCTGAAAAAAGGGCAGGGCTACGAAAGGCAGCGCGAACTGCTTGAGCGCGAAGGCGTTGTTTTTGAACTGGACGGACACATTGATATTGAAACCTACCTCTGGACAGGAGAGTTTTATGAATAATATTTCCATACCTTATCTGCAGATGAATGACGGTCATACCGTCCCCTCACTGGGATTCGGAACTTACAAGCTGAACGGTTCTTCCGGGGTGGAAACCATGGTTAAGGCCCTCAAAGCCGGATACCGGTTGCTGGATTCAGCTTTCAAATATGAAAATGAAGGTGCGGTGGGCGAGGCTGTCCGGCGCAGCGGGATTCCCCGTGAGCAGATTCAGGTGACCTCCAAGGTCCCCGGACTGCGCCACCGCTACAATGAAGCCCTGTATTCAGTGGAGGAATCCTTATACCGGGCCGGGCTGGATTATTACGATTTCTATCTCATTCATTGGCCCAACCCCAGTCAGGATTTGTATGTGGAAGCATGGCAGGCCCTGATCGAGGCCCGAAAAAGGGGGCTGGTCCGTTCTATCGGCTGCAGCAATTTCCTGCCCGAGCACATGCAGCGTCTGATTGATGAAACCGGGGTTGTTCCGGCGGTGAACCAGATTGAGCTGTATCCGTATTTCATTCAGCAGGGCCAGCGTGAATGGCATGATCAGCACGGTATTATCACCCAATCATGGAGCCCTCTCGGAAGGGACAGTTCAGCCATGCGGGAGCCTGTTATCAATACCATTGCCGAGAAGCACGGCAGGAGTGCGGCGCAGGTAATCCTGCGCTGGCACATCCAATTGGGAGCACTGCCCATACCCAAGGCTACTTCTCCGTCCCGGCAGCTGGAAAATCTCAGTGTTTTTGATTTTGAACTGAGCAGCGATGAAATGTCCGTCATCAGCGCGCTGGACAGACCGGACGGCAGGCGCAAGGATCAGCATCCTGCTTATTATGAGGAGTATTAAAAACAAAGCCCGGAACGTAAAACGCTCCGGGCTTTGTAGTTTCTAACTTGTTTGTAGCGATTATTCCGCCTTCAAATCCTCAACAATTTTCTGCAGTTCGGACACCTGTTCGGCCATTGATTCAAGGGCCATGGCGAATTCACGGGCTCCACTGGCTGTCTCAGCGGTGATGCGGCTGATTTCCTCTACTGAGCTGTTTATTTCTTCGGATGTGGCGGACTGCTGCTCGGCTGCGGTGGCGATGCTCTGGATCTGGACCGCGCTTTCCTCGGCTCCGCTTACGATTTCCTGTAATACTACACCGGAGCTTTCCGAGAATTCGTTGGCTTCCTCAATGCGTTTGTAGACTGTTTCCATGGAGCGGATGTTTTCACCGGCCACGCGCTGGATAGCACCGATGGAATTGGATACTTCCCCGGTGGCGGTCATGGTGCTTTCCGCCAGCTTGCGCACTTCATCAGCGACAACCGCGAATCCGCGTCCTGCCTCACCTGCACGGGCCGCTTCGATGGCGGCGTTCAGGGCCAGCAGGTTGGTCTGGTCGGCAATATCGGTAATGGTGCCTATGATGGCTTCAGTGCCCTTGGCCTGCTTGTCCAGTTCTTCCATGTTACCCTTGAGGTTGTTGACCTCTTCTACGGTCTGTCCGAGGGCGGATTTGGATTTATCCACAACGGATGCTCCGTCTTTGGCCTTGTCCTGAGCTTCGGTACTTGCTCCGGCGGCATCCCCGGCATTGCGGGCGATTTCCAGTACGGTGGCATTCATTTCTTCCATGGCCGTGGCAGTGGAGGAAATGCGGTCGCTCTGGATTTCAGAACCCTGCAGCATTTCATTGGACTGCACGGACATCTGCTCGGATGCGGAAACCACGTGCTGCAAAACCTGCTCCACCCGGTCGGCGGCAAGATGCAGACCTTCGGTGCGGGCCATGTCCGCTTTGGCTCGTGCTTTTTCCGCCTCGGCAGTGGCTTCACGGGCCTTGGCGGATTCATCCTCTGCTTTGCGGGTTTCATCTTCTGCCTTGATGATAGTCTTCTTCAGTTCCCCGACCATATCACGCATGGAGTCAGCCATGCGTCCGATTTCATCCTTCTGGTGGATGTCGAGGTCCGCATCAAGGTCACCGTCTGCCACTTTAGTGGTGTAGTCGGCAGTCTTGAGGATCGGTTTGCTGATCACCCCGGCCAGTACAAATAGGATTCCCAGCAGTAAAAGTACGGCAACCACGCTGATAATTATACTTTTCTGGGCAATTGCATTGGCCTGCGCTTTAACTTTATCCATGGGGATAACCAGTGCGATGGACCACGGATAAGAGGTCTTGCCCACCTTGATGGGGGCGTAGGTGATATATTCAAGCACTCCGGTAACCGGAGATTTGCCTACATAAGAATATGTTTTTCCATTCCTGATGGCGTTTTCAATGTTGCTTTTCTCTTTGCTGTCGACCGACTCTGAAATGTTTTTGGTCTGCAGGTCAGGGTCGGGGTGAGCCACTATGGTTCCTTCGTTGGTCATCAGGAAAGCATAGCCGGTTTCAAAGGGCTTAATTTTCGAGACAGTTTCCAGTAGGTCGTTGAGATAGAAATCAACTCCGACAATGCCTATGTTGAGACCTTTCTTCTTTACCGGGTAACCTGTGGAGCAGAGCCAGAATGTTTTGCCGTCCACTTCCCAGGGATAGGGTTCGGAGAGAGTTTCAACATTTCCGGCCATGGGTTTTTCAAACCATGCCTGTCCGGTGAGGTCTTCATCACCTACGAAGGATTCTGCAATTTTTCCGCCGTCCCGGTAGTACCAGTTGCGGTACGCTCCCTTATACTTATCCATATATTCTTCTTCCCGGTCATCATAGCTAGTTTTACCGGGAAAGGTGCACCATGCGCCGGAAAGACCGGGGTGGCGCTTGAGGACTTTGATCAGGACTGCATCAAGAGCTTCGCGGTCCGGTGTATATTTATAGTTCGCCCCAACTTCGAACATGGAGGCTAGGGTTCTGGTTACGGTGAGGGCTTTACTAAGGGTTTCAGAAATTCCGTTGCCGTAGCCTTGGGCTTCAATATCTGCGGCATGGGTGGCCTGCTTTACAGCCAGAGTTCTGGCCTGATCGGTCATTACCCAGGTGCTGGCGGCAAGAATCAATGCCACCACGCAGAATGTGGGTATGATAATTTTGTTTTTCAGGCTCCAGTCCTTGAACTTCATAAACTCCTCCCTCTTTGGACAATGGCTTTATTTACATATGCTGGTTGTTTACCGGCGGTGAAAGTGCGGTCACCGAGTTCTGTTACTTATCGGAAGATATAACTATAAACTTGACGGATATGTAAAGAAAACTCTTGCTTTTTAGCATGTACAAAATTCAATACCAACACGTTCGATATGTTCACGTAATTCTTTATGGTTTATCTTGCTAAGTAGATTGAGATCAATGGAGTACGGCAGGAAAAGATCATCAAGTTCTATAAGAATGCGGTCACGTTCTGTGGCAGTGATGCTGTCTCCAGCAAGACTGAGGTCGATATCTGACCCGGGCTTATGGTTGCCTTTGGCCCGTGATCCATACAGGATTACCTTTTCTACTGATGGGCAGCTATGAATCACAATGCATATTTTTTGAATGACTTCTTCGCTGAGTCCAAAACGCATTACTCGTCTCCGGCTTCATCACGAATTGTTTTGAATCTTTCAGCTATCTGCTGAAATGCGGGGTGGTAATCTTCCAGAATTCTTGTGGCAATTTCCTTTGCTGTTTCTTCATTATATGTGTGAGAAGAGCGGTTCCGGTCCAGAATCATGGTCATCCATACTTCACCGTTGTCTATCAGTCCGTTTTGGAAAGCTGAACGGACAGCATCCTTGGGTCCAATGAGATTGCTGATTCCCTGATGCTGTAAATAGTCTTTTAAAACGTTCCAAGCCAGTTCGTGAGTGAATTCGAACCCTTGGATCATGCCTTGTTCTTCAAGGTCGGAAAGCTCACGTTCTCCGGCAAGGTCAACTGCTTTAGTAAGTCTTTCCAGTGCTCTTAAGTAGTTGCTGAAACGTTGTTTCCAGCGGATGTCTTTATGCATATATTTCCCCTGTTCATCAGGCAGGTGCGTTTGCTGTGCAACAATCCAGCTCATTACCAGGCTCAGTAGCCCAAATTTCAGTCTTTTGATCTTGCTTATAGCAAGCAGGGGGGGAGTGTCTATGTTCTGGAAAAAGAAAAAGCCACCAATCTTACGATTGATGGCTTCTCCGCAAAAAGTGGCGGAGCCGACGAGACTCGAACTCGCGGCCTCCGGCGTGACAGGCCGGCGTTATAACCAGCTTAACTACGGCTCCGCATATATATTTAAGCGTGTTAAGCAACGCTTAAGTGCGTTTCGTGAAGAAGTTTCTATGTAAAACTACAACTGCTCGCAATTATAAAGTTTAAAAAATATTATAAAAACGAAAACAGGGGAGCGGTGGGCACCGCCAAAGCCGCTCCGACCATCCCGCTTTCGGAAAAGAGTGAAAAGGTATACGTCAAAAATCAGTAGAATGGGCAGCTTCAGCCGTTACAAAGCTTTCAGAGTCCTTCTTTTTGTTATAAAACAAGGCTATGAAAAAAATATTTAAATATAAACTGGACGCAATTGAGGAACTTGTCGAAAGCGGACTTACTCCGGAAAAAGTCAATGATATCCTGTTTCAGTTTGGGACGAACCCCATGGAGAGTGAGGTTCTGGAGAATCTTCTGCTCTACAACGAGACCCTGCCAATGGCTGAAGAATATCCGTTCACGGAGCATGAGCGGTTCATGCATTTTTTGTGGGATACTTTTGACAAACTGCCCATGTGTCTGGTGGTGCCGTTTGCCATTCCGTTTCGGCGTATGATGGCCGAACATATGTTCAAATCATGCGGAGAGGGATTGATTGTGGAAGAAAATGTCCGGTTCAATTTTTTCAAGCGGATTGAAGTGGGGGAGCACAGTTTTCTCAACCGCAATATTTTTCTGGACAGCAAAGGCGGCATTTCCATTGGGGATTATGTGGGCATAGCAGAAAATGTTAATATTTTTACGCACAGCCACAGCGAATCATCTCACATGGAGCGAACTTACATGCCTGTGCGTATTGATAGCTACGCCAAAGTTTATTCCGGGGCTTCCATTCTGCCCGGCGTTACCATCGGCCGGGAGGCAATTGTCGCTTCAGGAGCTACGGTCACCCATGATGTCCCGGCAGGGATGGTGGTTGCCGGGATTCCGGCAAAAGTTATCCGCGAACGCAGTACATCCGGCAAACATGGCGAGGAGCTGGACCATCTCTGGCTGTACTAGTAATCCAGCTTCAGTCCCACGCCCACCTCGCAGATATTGGTTACTGCGGAAAGCTTGATTTTTGATTTCAGGTCAGTGCAATGGCAGGCAAAGACCCTTTCTGCATTTAGTCTGCTGAAGTATTCCAGCGTGCCTTCCATCTGCTCCTCCGGCGGATTAAGCAGGTGGAATCCGCCGATGACATCCTTGATGCGTTCTTCGCCGCAGATCTCGCGGGCATGTTCGATGATGTTGCAGATTCCTGCGTGGGAGCATCCGGTGATGATGACCAGTCCTTCATCGGTGCGGTAGGCCATGGCCGAGTCGTCCTGAATGTAGCAGTCGGCAATTCCGTCCGATGTCCTGATTTTTCCCATGGGAGCAAGGTTTTCAAAGTTGTTGCTGCGTGGAATTTCTCCCAAAAAGACAAGACGGTCGGTTGTCCGGACAGGAGTTTTGGACAGTTGCATGGAGCAGAAGTTGGCTACACTTGCTTCGGTGAGGAATGAGCCGATTTCCGGCAGCCCGTCCACTGTGCGGCTGAGAAAAACATCAGGGTGGGCTGTGAATTCAGGTTTCGGGGTACCCAGTCCTTCAATCATAGCTTCGGTGAAAAGCCGGAATAGCGGGGCCAGCCCCCAGCTGTGGTCCATGTGGGAGTGGGAGAGTACGATGGAGTCAAGTTTCAGCAGATCGATGCCCATTCTGGATGCGTTGTGGATGAATGCATCGCTGTATCCGGCATCAAAGAGGATGTTTTTCTGTTTGGTCGCAATATGAAAGCTGAGTCCGGGTTCCCCCAGCAGATATCTGTCGATGATGGTGTTGTTGTCCATTAAAACTGTCAGTTGCATGGTCGCTCCCTGCTGTTCCGTGTTTTGGGGGTCGTTGGAGGTTTTTACCGGATAGTGTGGAGGTTGTAAAAAATAAAAGCATGTAAAATTGCAGGGGCTATGAAAATTACAGGGAATATTGTAGAGTTGGTTGTAATGTTTTTCAATACGGGCAATTCAGCTTTACCGTTTTTTTTGACTTTAAGGAGATGGGTTTTGTCCAGTCTTTTGTTGTTTGCCGCATTATTCCCTCAGACAGCTTCTGCTGTTGATTTTAATATACCGACAGATGATCATTTCTTGATGTTTTCTTACGAAATGCTTGCAGTGTTTACGCTGCTGGTGCTTCTTGCGGGTGTTTATCTTATTCTGCGCCTTAAGAATGAAATCAATGAAAGAAAAGCAGTGGAAGCTGCACTTTCCGCAAGTGAAAAGAAATTTCGTATGGCTTTTGATACCAGCCCCAACGCCTTTAGTATTACCACTCTGCCTGGTGGTGTTTATGTGGATATTAACCGGAATTTCACAGTATTTTCAGGTTATGAGCCTGAAGATGTTTTGGGTAAATCTGTTCTTGAGTTGAATATGTGGCGGGATGAGGCCAAAAGGAATGAGCTTCTCTCCGGATTGCAGGAGAAAGGCTATGTTAAGGAGCTGGAAGCTGAGTTTGTAGCTAAAGACGGGAGCATCGTATACGGTTCTTTGACCGCCAGTATTGTTAAGCTTGACGGAGTTCCGCATGTGATGGCCATGGTCAGGGACATTACAGCACAGGTGATGGCGGAAAGGAAAAGCAGGGAGCTGGAAGAGGTACTGGCTAACCATGTGGAAACCCAGAGACTTATTGTGGAAACTTCTACCAACCTTTTTTATTCACACGACATAGATAATAAATTTACCTACGTAAGTCCGCAGTCTGATGTCTATCTGGAGTGCTCTCCGGAAGAAGCGCAGGTCAGCTGGTTTGATTTTGCCAGCAATAATCCGATTAACCGGAAAGCGCATGAATATACCGAGAAGGCTATTGCCACAGGTGAACGGCAGCCTCCCTATGAGTTTGAGGTGAAGGGGAGAAACGGTAAAATTACCCTGATGGAGGTCCGCGAAGCTCCGGTGGTGAAAGATGGCCGCACTGTGGCCATTGTCGGCTCACTGGCAGACATAACTGAGCGGAAACGGATGGAAAAAATCCTCAATGAAGAGAACCGTTTTCTTGATGATCTTTTAAAAGCGATTCCCGTTTCCATCGGGGTAAAAAATGAAGAAGGCGTCTTTATCAGTTGTAACCCGGCCTATGCCAAGGCTGCCGGACTGCCCATGGAGCAGATTATAGGTTCGACGACCTATGATATCTACTCTGCGGAGGTGGCAGAGATATTTGCAGAAGAGGATCGGCTGGCCCTTGAAAGCGGGGAGGGACGTAGTTTTGATTTAAGCGGAATGAACTATATGGGTGAGCAGAAAACCTATCAGTTCGTGAAAACCCCATTTCTGGGTATTGAAGGGAAGCATCCCGGAGTGATCAGTGTCGGAATTGACATGACCGAGCGTAAGCAGACTGAAATGGACTTGATTGAGGCTCAGAAGTCGGCGGAAAAGGCCAATGAAGCCAAGTCCGCTTTTCTGGCTAATATGAGTCATGAAATCCGCACCCCGATTAATGGGTTGATGGGGGTATTGCAGCTCATGGAGATTTCCAATGATCAGGATGAATTGCATTCGTATGTCAACACTGCGCTCCAATCAACGCGGCGTCTTAATCGTCTGCTTTCCGATATTCTGGACCTCTCCAAGGTGGAAGCCGGTAAATTTTCCATTAATAATGAAAATTTCGAGCCTGCCGGGTGTTTAAGCGAGATTATACAGCTGTTTGAACCCATGGCGGCAGCTAAGGGCATCGCACTTGAACTGGTTGTAGATCCAGAGGTCCCGTATAGCCTTGTGGGGGATTACCAGCGTTTGCAGCAGATTCTCAGTAACCTTGCCGGGAATGCCATCAAGTTTACAAATCAAGGCAGCGTGAAGGTGGAAGTCAGTGCCCTCAGTTCCGTAAGAGATGGGTGGTGCAGGCTTCTTTTTGCGGTTTCGGATACCGGGGTGGGAATTCCGGTCGAGGCGCAGGATAAATTGTTCAATGCTTTTGTTCAGGGACATGATGAGCAGCAACGTTTCGGAGGAACCGGGCTTGGGCTGGTGATTTCCCGGCGCATAGCGGAATTAATGGGCGGCAGCATGGCTCTTGAAAGCGAGGAAAATGTCGGCTCTACTTTTTATGTCCAGCTTTCCTTCGAAATTGCGGAGGCTTCTGAATACTGTCCTGAAGGGCAGAATGAGTTTTCACCTGCGGGACTCAAGGTACTGCTGGCGGATGATGATCCTGTGTCCCGGCAGATTGCTTCCCTGTTGCTGGAAAAAATGGGCTGCCACGTCTTGGCTGTTGAGGACGGCAAAAAGGTTCTTTCCGCACTGAATATCGGCGATTTTGATCTGCTGCTGATCGATATCCAGATGCCTGTTATGGACGGTCCCGAAGCCGCAAAACAGATTCGTTCCGGCTGTTGCGGTGAGCAGCATCGGGATATTCCCATAATTGCCCTTACAGCCTGCGCCATGGCCGGAGACAGGGAGCGTTTCATGGAGGCCGGCATGAGCGGATACGTGGAAAAACCACTGGAAGTGAAGTTGTTGGGTAAGGAATTGCAGAGGGTTTATAAAAAATAATCTCCCAAAAAAGAAAAATCCACCAAGGTTACGATTGATGGCTTCTGTGCGAAAAGTGGCGGAGCTTTAATTTACAAGGTAAATAAGTTTTTGATGAATTGATCAAATGCTGAAACCTGAGGTATCTTTCGTGTTTTTTCACAGATCCATCGATTGTCCTGAATCGATACTTGGATTGCTTTCCCCGGCTTAAGTATGCTGCTGATAATATTAATGGTGGCTTTCTTCTTGCCTGCTGGTTTTTTGAATTCTTTTCTGTCGTCCTTATTAAAATCTTTTGTGTTAAGGTTCAAAGTTTCGACTAGTTCAGATGCAGGAGTCAGTATGCTTGGGTACGCTTTTTCTGCACAGAGGATGAGTATGTCTTCCAGAGTCCCCTCTGTGGAGTTATCCGGTAGAATAAATATGCCTGTATTGGGAGAGCCTTCAGTTACTTTTCCCGCTATGTTCGGACGGGGAATTTTAAGTGTTTCAAATCCGGCGGCAAATTTGTCGAATCTATCTTCAGCCGATGTGGGGCTGTCCATGTCAGCAATGATTCCAATTCCGGCGAATTCTTCAATCCCCTTCATGTTTTCAGGGAGGAGGCTTTCTATCATTTCTGTGATGTCATTGACCAACTGGTCATCTGAATTTGCGCAGCTAACGGCAATCAGCATTTCGTCTTTGTTTTTGTAAAATGTCGGAACTGGTATTCTTTTGTATAAATCTCCATCAACCGGATAACTGATTATTGTCAGTTCTTCGAATAATGTTCCTTTAATGCCGTCAATCTCACGTATTGGCGAGAAACCGTAAAATTTTAAAAAGCGTCCCACAAAAGCACTGTCGTGTGGTCCTTCTACTGCGAGATATCCATATTTCATGTCTACCTCACATCAAGGCCGCGTTTGTGACGGATACGGTAAAGCATGTCGTGGGAATACCTTCTGAAAAGCGTACCGCCCTGATCCAGTTTATATACCGCAAGCTCTTCATCTGTAGTGCCAATAAACGCATCAACAGCTTCAAGGCTGTGAGTGGATGCAAAAATCTGGACGTTCAGTTTATTTGCTGCTTTCACAATCCATGCTGCAGTTTCTTTGAGAACCGAAGTGTGGATGGAGTTGTCTATTTCATCAAGTATGCAGACTCCGTCTTTAGCTGCGATCATCTGCATGGCGATGAAGAGGACTCGACGTAGACCATCGCCAAAGGTCATTATTGGAGCGGTGCCTGTTTTTTCGTGTTCAATGTGGAGAGTGCTGGTGAAACCTTCTCCAAGAATCATCAGGTCTTTTATGTATGGGTCAAATTTTTGTAGTAATCCAATCAAATCATTTCTCATACCTAACTTGTGCGTTTGACTGTATAGTTGGGCATATATTCCATGAATACGGTGTGCATGCGGCTCAATGAATTGCGTAATGAATTTGTGTTCCTTGGTTTCATATGATTGAATGGGAGGGAATTGCCATTCAATAATTGAACCTTCTTGTAATGAATTTAAGCCACTTTTTTTGTCTCGTTTGGTGCTTTTAATTTTAACTAGTAAACCTTGTTGCTCAATTGCTTTTTGTGCTTGCTCCAGTGCTAAATGAACTTCTGGCTTTCCAAAAATATTTTCTGTGTTCGCGGTGTATTCTTGTTGTGAGTTGTCCATATCTCCAGAAATAGATATGGGCATTAGTATATTGGTTTTATTTTCGTATGTGGTTGGGAATAGCCATTTTACTTTATCAATATTTGACGTGTTTGGGTCGAAGAACATGCTGCTTTCTCTTAGTTTGGCTATCCTTGTAAGGATAAATGCATCAGCTGGACAGCAAAACGCATAAATGGCTTCCAGCACAGATGTCTTCCCGCAATTGTTATCCCCGACAAAGAGGTTGATCCTGCTGAAGTCTTTCAGTTCCAGTTCTTTCAAGCCTCTGAATGCGTGAATCGTGATGTTGTCTATATGCGGCATTTTTTATCCTGTGTCAGATTTAGTTGTGTGGGGAGGATAACGGTGAATTGTAAAAAATTCCAGACTTGTTTTGTCGTGCCCAAAAAAGAAAAAGCCACCAATCTTACGATTGATGGCTTCTCCGCGAAAAGTGGCGGAGCCGACGAGACTCGAACTCGCGGCCTCCGGCGTGACAGGCCGGCGTTATAACCAGCTTAACTACGGCTCCGCTATATATTAAACGTGTTAAGCAACGTTTAAATATCTGAGGTGGTAGGCGGAACAGGGCTCGAACCTGTGACCCTCGGCTTGTAAGGCCGATGCTCTCCCAACTGAGCTATCCGCCCTCAGTGAGGAATCAGTTCTAAAGATACTCGCTCCAGTTGTCAACAGAATTTTTCAGAAAGTTATAAAAAATTATTCCTGCACCCATTTGAGGGCTTCATCTTTTTGTTCAGGGCTGAAATGGCGCACCTCTATGGACGGAAAAAGCTTGTCGCCGATTTTGATCAGCGGCTCGTGCCATTTGTTTTCCGAGACCACGGCTTTCTTAAAGAAGCGTTTCAGGTTGGGCAGGGCGAATTTAAGGTCTTCGATGAGGGCGTCAAAGGTGATCCCTCCCATTTCCACAACCTCCACATAAACGGCGATCCTTTCTTCGCTTTCCATCTTTTTTTCACAGACGGAGATCATATTCTGCATGTCTTCTTCGCGGATTTTGCCTTTGATCTTGAGGCCCAGAACTTTGGGGGCGATCTCGATGATTTCAATCATGGCTTACTCCGTGTCTTGTTCCTGTTTTTCAGGAAGTGAAATGATAAAAACAGTTCCTTTCTCAGGGGTGGATTCAAAACGAACCTGACCCTTGAGGTATTTTTCCACCAGCAGTTTCATGCTGTAGGTCCCAAGCCCTCTGCCTGTTCCTTTGGTGGAAAAGGATCGTTTGAAAATCTGTCTTTGGATTTTTGAGGGTATATAAAAATTGTTGTGTACCCAAAAATGAATGCTCCCGTCTTTTTTTTCGCAGCCTATGGTGACGGTCTCATCCTGTTCGGAGGCTTCAAGGCCGTTTTTTACCATGTTGCCCAGTGCCCTGATCAGGATTGTTGACTCCGTATCGAAGTACAGTTCATCGCAGTCATTGGAGATGGATATCTGACGGTCAACGCAGAGAGGATGGGTGCTGTACATGGCCCGTATTTTTTTCAGCGTTCCTGTGCTTGATACCGGCTTGAACGGGATTTTGAGGCTTCCGTCTTCTGCTCTGGAAACATCTCTTTGGGCTTGAATTTCTTCCACCATCTGCGAAATGGTGTTGTCCATTTTAAGGCATTGTTTGCGTGTGTCGCTTGAAGATGTGTTGCGGCAGAGCATCTGTGATGCATATCTTAAGCCTGTGGCGAGATTTAAAATGTCATGGAAAAACAGGCGCTCAAGATTCTTTTTTCTTTTTTCACTGCTGATATCGAGAACAGTAAATATTATGAGATCTTCGTCTTCGTATTCAAAGGGAGAAGTGAATACCTGCAGGTCCAGTGCTTCGTCACACTCCGGGGAATGTCTCAAAATACGGCATTCCTCAGAATGGACAGTACCGGCAAGTGATTTGATGATGGAAGCTGCTGCTCCGCAGTCCCGGCAGAATTTGCTTGTTCCGCAACCTGCTTCATTGGCAAAGGCATGGATACAGCCCAGTGCTTCTCCCGGACGGAGTCCCACTGTCTGTTGCGGGTTTTCAGTTTTGGTTATGGATTGGAACACGGAGTTACAGAATACAATCTGCCGATATGAATTGATAATTATTATGGGAATGGGCAAAGCATGCAGGATTGCCGTATGCGGTCCGGTGCTCAGGCTGTCAGCCATCTCCTGAAGGTTTATCACCGGAGCGCGTTCAGCAGGAGCAAAATCTGTGGTCAAGTGCATGAATACCTCATTAAGCAGTTGTTCTCATTTTATTTCTAGTCCAGATCAAGTATTAACTTATTTTTGATATTATGCAAATAATCTCTGTCGGTGTGTTTTATAATAATATTGCAGTGATGGGGCATGAAATACTAAGAGGGATCAGTTTATTTTGAAAATTAATCATAAATGGAGAAAATATAATGGGTGCTAAGGCTGAACTCTTCAGCAAAAAAATGTGCGATATCCTGAACTACGGGGCACTTAACCTGGCCATGGGTATAGGTTATGAGACCGGTCTTTTTGAAGCTTTGTCCCGCATTGACGGACCTGCCTCGTGCACTGAAATCGCTGCTGAAGCAGGTGTCAGCGAGCGTTATCTGCGTGAGTGGGTGGGAGTCATGGTTTGCGGAGGGATTGTTGAGGTCAGCGCGGACGGGCAGGGAAATGAGTTGTTTGAACTGCCTGAAGAGTACATCCCTTTTCTTTGCCGCTCCGGGGGCAATTCCAATCTCGGAGTTTATACACAGGAAATCCCCCTGCTCACTGATTGCGCCCGGCAGGGAGTGCTGGAAGGCATGAAGGACGGGGCGGGGATACCATATGCACGCTACCCTAAATTTTATTCATTCATGGAAGAGCTGGCTGATGCAAAACACCGGGAGGTGCTGGTGCGGACCTTTTTGCCCTCGGTGCTGGGCGGGGAAATGGTCCGGCGTATGAAAAAGGGGATTTCCGTCTGTGACATCGGATGTGCCGAGGGTGTCGCCCTTGAGGTTATGGCACAGGCTTTTCCTGCTTCACAATTCACCGGGACCGATATTTCTGAAGAGTCACTGGAAAACGGGCGCAAGCGGGTGGCCGATTTGGGGTTGGAGAATATTACTTTCAAGCTTCAGGATGCCGCCGGAGATAATGTTGAACCGGAACAGTTTGATTACATCACCGCCTTTGATTCCATCCACGATCAGACCCGTCCCTTTGCTGCTTTGCAGAACATACATAATCAGCTCAAGCCCGGCGGGATTTTTTCCATGATCGACATCAAGGCCGATTCTTCAATTAGCGGGAATATGGAACACCCCATGGGTCCGTTTCTTTATGCGGTGAGTCTGATGCACTGCATGCCTGTAGGACTCATGGGCGGCGGGACCGGGCTGGGCATGATGTGGGGCCGTGAAAAAGCCGTTTCCATGTGCCGGGATGCCGGGTTCAGCCGGATTGAGGTGACTGATATTCCTGAAGACGGTTTCAACAGCCATTACCTGTGTTTTAAATAGCGGAAACAGAGGGAATGAGGCCGGCTTTGGTTCATTGACACCGGAATGGATGTTGGTTATCTGATGACTTTGAAATTGAAAGTCAATATTAATGGCAATCGGTTTGTCCGGGAGTTAATAAATGAATCAAATGATCAGCACGCGTACATTCTTTCCTGAGGAAGATTTGCGCGTGGTGCACTGTATTCAGGGACGCATACGGGTGCGCTGCAGCGGTTTCAGCAAAGTGATCCTGAACCCGGATTATGTGGAGGCCCATGTGGCTTCATTTCCGGGTATAACCAAGGTCCGTTTGAATTTGTATGCGGGGAGCCTGATTGTACGCCATGATCGCCTTGAAGACATTTTTGCTCAGCTGGTGCATGCCCTGAATACCCTCCCTGTGGAAAGTTTCACTGCTGCCTCGAACAGGGGTGAGCCCATAACCAGAATTGCTGTGGGAACCCATCTGCTCATGGCTGCGGCAACTCCTTTTTTGCCTTCGTTACTACAGATGCATGTCGCTTTTTCTGTTGGAATACCGATTCTTTGGGAGGGGCTGAAGAATTTGTTTTCACACGGAATCAGTGCCAAATCTCTTGACGGGTTCAGTGCGGGGCTTTGTCTGGTTTTGAAAAATTACCCGGCTGTTGCCGTGATCGGATTCATGCGTATTCTGGGGGATTTTCTCAAGCAACGTAACGATATCCGCTCCAATGAACTTTTGGTAAAGCTGTTCCGCAGCCGCAGGAAAGCTGTCTGGGTTGAGCGGGACGGTGTTGAAGTGGAAATTTCTTTTGATTGTGTGCGTTGCGGTGATATTGCTGTTTTCGGTGCCGGGGAATTGGTGGCTGTGGACGGTGAAGTTGTCGGCGGTTCTGCCGTGGTCAACAAAAGCATGATTACCGGGGAGTCCATTCCGGTCTGTCTGGAAATAGGCGGCCATGCCGTTTCCGGTTCAGTGGTGGAGAGCGGGCGTCTCCGCGTCCGGGCGGACAAGGTGGGGGCGGAAACATCCATGTCCCGGATCAACCGTTTTCTGGAGCAGGCTATTCAGGATAAATCCCTGCCGGAACTGAAAGGCGACCGTCTTGCGGACAAACTTGTTCCGGTGACTCTCGGTCTCAGCGGTGCGACCTATGCCCTGACCGGGGATTTGTCCCGCACAGCTTCCATGGCTTCCATTGATTACGTCTGCTCGGTGAAATTTCCGGCCTGCTTTTCGGTGAAAAGCAGTATCTATGCCGCCGCCCGTTCCGGCATGCTGTTGGCGGGAGGGCGTCCTCTTGATGCCTTTGCCAAGGTGGATACCGTTGTTTTCGATAAAACCGGGACCCTGACCCGGAACCTTATGCAGGTCACCGATGTTGCCCCTTTCGGCAACCGGGACAGCTTGGAAGTATTGAATCTTGCCGCCCGCATTGAGCAGCACTATGAACATCCGCTGGCAAAGGCGGTGGTGCAGGAAGCTCTATCACAGGGATTGCAGTTAAGCCCGGTCAGCGATGTGGAATTTGTCGTTTCAAAGGGAATCCGGGCCATGGCTGACGGCCATGAAATTCTGGTCGGCAGCAGAGGGTTTGTCTTACAGTACTGCGCTCCGGAGTGTCCTGATATCGATCGGCGTGCAGATCAGTTGCGCTCTCAGGGCAAGATTGTTTTATATGTTGCCCGTGGCGGAGAAGTTATAGGTCTTGTCGCCATGCGCGATACCCTCCGTCCTGAATCCAGTGAAGTAATCGCGGAATTGAAGCGCACAGGAATTAAAAAAGTGGTGGTACTCACCGGGGATCACTGTACGACAGCCAGCAGGTTAAAGGAACGTCTTGACGGGATTGATGAGTTGCATTGGGAGCTGGCTCCCGAAGACAAGGCCAGTATTGTTCAGGATTTGAAAGCGCAGGGAGCAGTGGTTGCCGTGGTCGGCGACGGTGTGAATGATGCCCCGGCCTTAATAGCCGCTGATCTGGGAATCTGCATGGGTCACGGCGGGGAACTGGCCCGCCTGAGTGCTCAGGCTGTGATTATGAATAATGATTTGCGTTCCATATGCGCTGCGCGGAGCATAGCTTTGCGCCAGCACCGTATTCTGGATCACTGCTACCGTCAGGGGGCTGTTGTGAATACATCTCTGTTCGCCCTTGCTTCTGCCGGCTTGCTGGCCCCGCTTGCATCCACTGTACTTCACAACCTGAACACTTTCGGATTAGTGGGCTATTCCATGTTCCGCGCCGGGCGGCTTGAAAGCAGTAAAGCTTGATCTGAAATATTGATGAAATTTGAAAAGGGTGCCGGATTGTTAAGTCCGGCACCCTTTTGTTTATTGGTTTACCTGTCTGATCAGTTCCACGGCCTCAAGGGGAGGGCGGGCTTCAATTCGTTTGTATTCGCGTCCGTCCGGCGTGCGCGAAACCAGTTCTTCGTCCACCAGCCAGCGTCGAAGCATGGCATGGTCGCAGAAGCTGTGAGCCAGAATAAGTTTTTCATCCAGTTCCAGCTCGGTCATTGCAGTGCGGGCGGGAAGACGCGACCACAGAACCCAGAGGCAGAGTATGCGCTGGTTATATTTCTTGGGCCAGCAGCGGAGTTGGCTGTTGAGGTCAAAATAGCGGGTCGCCTTGGTTACCCGTTTCATGTCGATGGAAAGCGGCTGCTGTTTTTGCGGTTTTGCCTGTTCAGCCTTGAGGTGCTGGAAGTTTTTGTAACCCCCGGCCTTGGCCAGCAGGTTCATCATTTCCACATGACCGGGCACCTGCCCGGCATCTTCCAGCTGTCGGCGCAGGCTGCGCGACAATGCGGATACATCGTTGATGATGAGGGGAAGTTGAGTACGGGACATGTCTTATCCTTGCTTTTGTGCCTACCGCAAAGAAAAGGGATTGCCGGTGGCCGTCCTTCCGACTCGGCACGGGATAAGTGTCGAACGGGATAATGGTGTGGCAGGTTTAGCTCCCCGATAAGGGGCGACGGCGCCTTGGTGAACTGCCGACCGGGAGACAAATTACAGCAGTGTGGTGATATAATCAATATAAAAAAGAGTGCCGACCTATAGCGGGCAGCACTCTTTTCAGAATAAATATTCCGGGTTGGACTAGTCCTGATAAGCTCCGGCGGAGTAAGTCAGTTCGTAGCTGTGGCTGTATACTTCCACGATGTTGCCGAAGGGATCTTCGCAATAGACCATGCGGTAGGGCTTTTCGCCGGGGTAGTATTCGCGTACGGGCATGCGCTGCTTGCCGCCGTGTTCCACAATTTTGGCTGCAAGGCCTTCCACATCGGGGTCCTGCACGCTATAGTGGAATACTCCTGTTTTCCAGAATTCGAAGTTGTTTTCACGGCGTTCAGAGTTGGGGAATTCGAAAAGTTCAATGCCGATTTTATCACCGGTGGAAAGGTGGGCTATTTTAAAGCTGGACCAGCCTTCACCGAAAACATCGTTACACATGATGCCGATGGCGGATTCGTCCTGGGTGATTTCTGTGGGTTCCATAATCAGATACCAGCCCATGACTTCTGTGTAGAATTTGACTGCCTGCTCAAGGTTTGTCACGGTAATGCCGATATGGGAAAAGTTTCTTGGATAATTCATGTTGTTCTCCTTGGTTTTTGTTTGAACTGAGGAGATAGTAACCTGTTAAAATACTTGTGCAAGAAGGCACTATTTTGTAGGTGGCGAACCTATTGGTAAGAATTGCGTGATTTGTGGGTATTGCGCGCGAAATTTTTTTTGAGGTTTGTATGATTAAGTACAAAGGCAAGCCGTTCAGGTGCCCGGTTGAGGTCGGCATGGGCATAATCAGCGGTAAGTGGAAGAGCCTGATTCTGTGGCATCTGCATGAAAAGCCGATCCGGTATAAGGAATTGGAACGTATTGTTCCCGGCGTAAGTCAGAAGATGCTGACCCAGCAGTTGAAGGAGATGGAAGCTGACGGGTTGCTGTTGCGTAAAGTTTACCCCGAAGTTCCGCCGAGGGTTGAGTACGCGTTGACCGGGCTGGGGCACAGCGTTTTTCCCCTGCTGGAAGCGATCCACAAGTGGACGGTGGATAATCTGGAGCTGGAACAGATTGAAGAGTAGACTGAATCGCCGCAGCGATTCAGTTCTATATTAATGGAACCATTTATATCCTCCCGGTCCGATTCCATCCCAACTGAAATTTGAGATGGTCTTTGTAGAAGAAGTCCCGGCATACGGTGGTTTATTGAATTGAACTTTGATCGTGTTTTGCCCCGGTGAAAGTAAATGGGCTCCATTGTGAAGGGCTTTATCATTGAAAAAGTTCTGTGCGTGCCCGGCATATCTGTCGTTGATGTACCATACGGGTCTTTCTGAGGACTTCGGAAGGATGGGGAACGATCCCTTGATCCACAATGTTGCTTTCTGTTTGCCGTTTCCCCATTTGCCGACACCGATTTGTGCAATTCGCCATGGGCATGACTTGCTGTCTTCGGCCAGAGCTTTTTCGGGCGAAATTGTAAGCAATAAAGAGCAGGCAAGACAGATTATGATTATTGAAAAGAGATTTTTTTTCATGATTGCCTCCCTGTATTTTTTTGTTGTTAATTATAATGTATATTTTCGAAAAAAACCAGTTTCGGCATTACATGCGCGCAATAAAAAAGGATAGCAGTCAATATGACTGCTATCCTCAGATTGCTGACAAAGTCCTCGCCTTTTGGTGAGGACTTTTTTATATTGTTTGCATGTTAAAAAAGCCTGAGCAAAAGCAAGTCACTGTTGAGTTGGTTACGATTGAAGAATTGGTTCCTGAGAACCATTTACTTCGAAAGATAAA